>JANOOA010000209.1:0-4474 GCA_031421115.1 Gammaproteobacteria bacterium
CAATTGCACACCGCGCGGTTGGCATATCATCCGCGCAAAAATTGGTGCGGGGTGCGCGCCAAATACCGTCTTCATCAAACGCCGCCCCACCGGAGAAATATACTCACCAGCCCTGTGCGTACAATTTCCTGATCGTGACTGGATATTAACCCGCATCCTGTGGTTAAGTGGATTAGAGGTTGGTAAAAACCGCCTCGGTAACGTCGATACCCTGCGACGTTATATTTATTTGCACGGCACGCCCGATGATGCGCCAATGGGCGTGCCTGGTTCGCACGGCTGTGTGCGCATGCGTAATGACAACATTATAGAATTATTTGATAACGTAGACGCTGACACCAAGGTGTTGATAGAGGAATAGCATGGCAAAAGATAAAGTTCTATATGCCTGTACTGAGTGTGGTGCCCAAGCCCCAAAGTGGGCGGGGCGCTGTGCAGACTGTGGCGGCTGGAACACCATGGTCGAGGTGATTGCATCTGCCACTGATACCGCGCGTCGTAGCCCGCGTTTTAGTGGCTATGCGGGTGAATCCAAAGTGCAGTCCATGACCTCGGTTGAAGATGTTACCGAAGTGCGCGTACCAAGCGGCTTCAGTGAACTGGATCGCGTGCTGGGCGGGGGTGTAGTGCAAGGCTCGGTGATATTGATCGGCGGTGATCCCGGCATTGGTAAATCCACCTTGCTGCTGCAAAGCATGGTGTCGTTGGCACGCAGTCTGAAAACGCTTTACGTCACGGGTGAAGAGTCATTGCAACAAGTCAGCATGCGCGCCCGGCGGTTGGGCTTGATAGATGATAGCATGAGCGATCAACTGCGCCTGCTCACTGAAACACAGGTAGAACGCATCATCGCCGTGGCGCAGCAAGAGCGCCCGCAGGTGATGGTCATCGACTCGATTCAGACCATTTATACCGAGATGTTGCAGTCTGCGCCGGGCGGCGTGTCGCAGGTGCGTGAAAGCGCCGCGCAACTGGTGCGCTATGCCAAACAGACCGGCACCGCATTATTTCTGGTGGGTCATGTCACCAAAGAAGGTAATCTCGCCGGGCCGCGTGTTCTGGAACACATGGTGGACACCGTGTTGTATTTCGAAGGCGATGTAGGCAGCCAGTTTCGCGTCATCCGCGCCATCAAAAATCGTTTCGGCGCGGTGAATGAACTGGGCGTGTTTGCCATGACGGAAAAGGGCTTGCGCGAAGTCACCAATCCCTCTGCCATCTTTCTCTCGCGCCATGAAGAAGAAGTCCCCGGTAGCATTATCATGGTCACGCGCGAAGGCACCCGGCCCTTGCTGGTAGAAGTGCAGGCCTTGGTGGCAGAGAGCCATTCACCCAATCCGCGCCGCATTACCGTGGGGCTGGATCAAACCCGCCTGGCCATGTTGCTGGCAGTGCTGCATCGGCATGGCGGGGTAGCGATGTACGACCAGGATGTATTCGTCAACGTGGTGGGCGGCATGCGCGTCACCGAGACCGCCGCCGATTTGCCGCTGCTGCTCGCCGCCTTGTCAAGTTTGCGCAACCGCCCGTTACCTGCCGATCTGGTAGTGTTTGGCGAAGTAGGGCTGGCAGGCGAAATCCGCCCAGTGCAAAGTGGCCAGGAGCGTTTACGCGAAGCCGCCAAGCACGGCTTCAAACGCGCCATCATGCCCAAGGCCAATTTACCCAAGCAGGCGATCAAGGGTATTGAAGTCGTGGGTGTAACGCGGCTTGCGGAGGCGATGGATAATCTTTGAGTTAAAGTTGATTGGAGAAATAGAGCTATTCACTATGATCGCCGCGCCGCGCTCTGACCACCGCCAAGGGCATGCGCTGGTTCGGCAATCTGGGTATTGTATTTATCAACACGCTGACTGCGTGCGCTGTTTCCGGTGGCGGCAGCAAGCGTAGCGTGCGCTATGCGCACGATTTACCCGCAATGACAACACCCACCGCGCCGACGGGAAACGCCCGTGCCCATGCATTGCATTCATTTCGTCGTACATCACACCCATGCCAGTTCGTGCGCACAGCGCACGTTACGCTTGCTCTCTCGCCAATGTGCTGGCTTTTGTCGATTTTGGCATGCAAACATCCAACTGCCCCACCGTGTACAACACGGGTGCATGGCGTACACGGCACCCATAAAAAAAGCCCCGCCATCACTGGCGGGGCTCTTGTTTGCAGCGTGTTACTACGCAGCAGGGTGAGGCTTACATCATGCCCATGTCACCCATGCCGCCCATCCCACCGCCGCCGCCGCCAGCAGACGCTTTATCGTCTTTTGGCATTTCGGCAATCATGGCTTCAGTGGTGATCATCAAGCCGGCCACGGAGGCGGCGTTCTGCAGTGCGGAACGCGTTACCTTGGTCGGATCGAGAATACCCATGGCGATCATGTCGCCGTACTCGCCAGTCGCAGCATTGTAACCATAATTGATTTTGCCTGCGGCCACTTTAGCGAGTACCACGGAGCCTTCACCACCGGCATTCGCAACGATCTGACGTAATGGCTCTTCCATGGAGCGACGTGCAATCGCAATGCCCACGTCCTGATCGTGATTGTCACCCTTGAGGCCTTTGATGGCTTCAATGGCACGAATCAATGCAACACCGCCGCCCGGCACCACGCCTTCTTCAACGGCAGCGCGGGTGGCGTGTAGCGCATCTTCTACGCGTGCTTTTTTCTCTTTCATTTCCATTTCAGTGGTAGCGCCTACTTTGATAACCGCAACACCGCCTGCCAGTTTGGCAACGCGTTCTTGCAGCTTCTCGCGGTCATAATCGGAGCTGGTGTCTTCGATCTGGGCGCGAACCTGTTTGACGCGCGCTTCGATGTCTTCACGTTTGCCATGACCATCAATGATGGTGGAGTTGTCTTTGGTAACGATAATGCGCTTGGCGTGACCCAAATCTTTCAAGGTCGCTTTTTCCAGGGTCAAACCCAACTCTTCGGCAATCAATGTTGCGCCGGTGAGAATCGCGATGTCCTGCAACATCGCCTTGCGACGGTCGCCGAAGCCCGGAGCCTTAACGGCGCAGACCTTGACGATGCCACGGATATTGTTGACCACCAGGGTTGCCAACGCTTCGCCTTCCACATCTTCAGCAATGATGAACAATTGCTTGCCGGCTTTGGCAACGCTTTCCAGAATAGGCAGCATTTCACGGATGTTGGAAATTTTCTTGTCGTACACCAGAATCAGCGCGTCTTCGATTTCGGCGCTCATGTTCTGCTGATTGTTGATGAAGTAAGGGGACAGGTAACCACGGTCAAACTGCATGCCTTCTACGACATCCAGCTCGTTTTCCAGGCCGGAACCTTCTTCCACGGTGATCACGCCTTCTTTGCCAACTTTAGCCATGGCATCAGCAATGATGCGGCCGATAGCTTCGTCGGCATTGGCGGAAATCGTGCCTACCTGAGCAATCGACTTGTCATCGGTGCATGGCTTGGAGATCTTTTTCAGTTCTTCCACGGCGGCAATCACGGCCTTGTCGATACCGCGCTTCAAATCCATCGGATTCATGCCGGAAGCAACTGCCTTCATGCCTTCACGCAGAATGGCCTGAGCCAGCACGGTAGCAGTGGTGGTGCCGTCGCCCGCGATGTCGGAGGTCTGTGAAGCAACTTCCTTCACCATCTGTGCGCCCATGTTTTCAAACCGGTCTTCCAGTTCAATTTCCTTGGCTACCGATACACCGTCTTTGGTGATGGTGGGGGCGCCGTAGCTCTTTTCCAGAACTACGTTACGACCCTTGGGACCCAAGGTTACTTTAACGGCGTTAGCCAGGATGTTTACGCCACGTACCATACGTACGCGGGCATCATCACCAAATTTTACGTCTTTAGCTGCCATGTCTTTATTCCTCTGAATTCGTTGAGAAAAATATGTTAGGTGTAATGCAGGATGCGCGTTAACCTATTTACTGGTCAGGCATCGCTGGCAAGATTTAACCTTCGGTAATAATGCCGATGATGTCTTCTTCACGCATAACCAGCAAATCCTGGCCGTCTACTTTGACTTCGCTGCCGGAATACTTACCGAACAATACTTTGTCACCGACCTTGACGCCCAGCGCACGCACGTCGCCATTGTCCAGCGGCTTGCCTTTGCCCACGGCAACCACTTCGCCACGGCTCGGTTTTTCGGCGGCGGCGTCAGGAATCACGATACCACCGGCGGATTTACGTTCTTCTTCGATGCGGCGAATAATAACGCGGTCATGTAAAGGGCTGATTTTCATATGTTATCTCCTTGATAATCTTGGCAATATAGTGTAACAATTAAGGCTTACCCAAAAGCGTCGTCAGCGCGTCATTAGCACTCACTGGCAACGAGTGCCAATAATGATAGCCTTTTGAATTTCTACGTCAAGATATTTCGTAAAAAATACCATTATTAAGCTTTTGCCACCAACCCTTTAATGCGGTATCTTTAGCAGTATGAGCCAGGAGTATTACATTATTTTAAACGCCTGCCCCGACCTTGAG
>JANOOA010000210.1:0-5438 GCA_031421115.1 Gammaproteobacteria bacterium
CCCACCACCAGAATAATCTTGGGTTTGATCAATGCAATCTGACGCTGCAGATAAGGCTCGCACGCGGCAGCTTCTTCGGGTGCAGGATCACGATTACCGGGTGGGCGGCACTTCACAACATTGGTGATATACACGGCTTCACGCGGCAAACCCATCGCCAGCAACATGGCGTTAAGCAACTGCCCCGCACGCCCCACAAACGGTTCACCCAGTCGATCTTCTTCAGCACCCGGCGCCTCGCCGACAATCATCCACTGTGCGTTGTGATCACCGACACCAAACACCGTTTGCGTGCGACCCTGATGCAGGCCACACGCGGTGCAATTGGCGACGCTGATGCGTAGTGCATCTAAATCTAAATCCCCCCTGCCCCCCTTTTGCAAAGGGGGGTTAGAACCTGCAACATCAACTTCAGCCCCCTTTGCAAAAGGGAGGGTAGGGTCAGTCGTCACATGCACAACATCAGCCTCCACCCCCCTTTGCAAAAGGGGGGCAGGGGGGATTTTCACCCATGACTGTATGCCCATCGCATCAAGGTATGCCAAGCGTCTATCGTCCATTGCTCCCTCTTTCCCGCATACGGCAAAGCTCATAACATCAAATTACAATTGCGGATGCGCGCGTTGTTCAGGTGCAATGATCTTGTTCAAACCATTGATATACGCCTTGGCCGACGCAATCACAATATCCGTGTCCGCACCTTGACCATTGACAATGCGGCCACCCTTTTCGACACGCACGGTTACCTCACCCTGCGAATCCGTGCCACTGGTAATTGCATTCACCGAATACAGCGTCAACTGCGTGCCACTGGCCACCAGTAATTCAATCGCCTTGAACACTGCATCCACCGGGCCATCGCCTCTGGAGGTGGCTTTCTTTTCTTCGCCATCTATCCACAATGTCACATCAGCCGTCGGCATTTCGCCGGTTTCTGACGATGCTTTCAGATACATTAATTTAATGCGTTCATTTTCGGCCGCAAGATTAGCATCGGTGACTAGCGCCTGAAGATCTTCGTCATAAATTTCATGTTTCTTGTCTGCCAACTCTTTGAAGCGCGCAAACGCTGCATTCACATCTTCATCTGAACCCAATGTAATACCAATTTCCTGCAAGCGTGTGCGGAATGCATTGCGCCCGGAGTGCTTACCCAACACCATGCGATTCGCCGCCCAGCCCACATCTTGCGCGCGCATAATTTCGTAAGTCTCGCGGCTCTTCAGCACACCGTCTTGATGTATGCCAGATTCATGGGCAAAGGCATTGGCGCCCACAATCGCCTTGTTGGGCTGCACCGCAAATCCGGTGATACCTGACACCAAGCGGCTACATGCCACAATCTGCGTGGTATCAATATCCGTCTTGCATGAAAAAATATCCTGGCGCGTATGCACGGCCATGACAATTTCTTCCAGCGCCGCATTACCGGCGCGTTCACCTAAACCATTGATGGTACATTCCACTTGACGTGCGCCGTTTAACACCGCAGATAATGAGTTCGCCACTGCCAAGCCCAGGTCATTATGGCAATGCACCGAAAACACCACTTTGTCTGCATTGGGCACACGCTCGCGCAGGGTGCGAATCAAACTGCCAAATTGATGCGGCAAGTTATAGCCTACTGTGTCGGGAATATTCACGGTGCGCGCGCCAGCGTTAATCACGGCTTCAATGACCCGGCACAGAAAATCAACTTCCGAACGACCCGCATCTTCCGGTGAGAATTCCACATCATCAACATACTGACGCGCGCGCTTCACCGCTTTCACCGCCTGCTCCACCACTTGATCCGGTGACATGCGTAACTTCATTTGCATGTGTATCGGTGAGGTCGCAATAAAGGTGTGGATACGCGCCGCATTGGCACCGCGCAATGCTTCACCGGCACGGTCGATGTCTTTGTCCAGCGCACGCGCCAGCGCGCATACGCGGCTGTCTTTCACAGCCTCTGCCACCGCCTGCACTGACTCAAAATCACCGGGACTCGCCACCGGAAAACCGGCTTCGATCACATCCACACGCATGCGCTCCAGTGCCTTGGCAATGCGCACTTTTTCATCGCGCGTCATGGATGCGCCAGGACTCTGCTCGCCATCACGCAAGGTGGTGTCGAAAATAATTAATTTATCACTCATGATAGGCTCCTTGGAATTAGCACCATAATACTTTAATGCAACAGATCACGGCAATGAACCACCGCTGGTCTATGGCATTGTTTGTGGGATAGCTTGGCTCCGCGAAGGGAGCCTGAAAGTAACGGTATCTGCCTTACGGCAGCAGGAGCAGGGACGGAGAAAATGAAGACAAAGACACGCACAACGCCGCCGGATGGCTCGCGGCGGGAGAAACGAAACAAGTTTGCATGTTAAAAGTGTTCATTAAATCAATATAACACAAATTTTACGGGATTTCAAAAATCTCAATAAACATATAAAGTTCAATATGTTATATCAAAAAATCACGGTGCATCCGGTGGCGGCAACACATTGGCGGCGCGGTTCTTTTTATAGAGGCGGTAGAGCGCCGATGCCGGGCCGGAAAGAGCGTAAATCAAAAACACCATAAATAATATTTGTGGTGGACTCAACGAGATCACTACAAAAACCACCATTACCAACACAATGGCAATAAACGGCACTTTGTTTTTGAGATCAAGTTCTTTAAAGCTGAGATAGTAAATATTGCTGACCATTAACACACCCGCTGCCACCGTGGCACAGAACGCGACAATGACCAGGTCTTTGCCTTTCAGGCCATAGTCATCACACACCCATACCAACCCGGCCACCAACCCGGCAGCAGCAGGGCTGGCCAGACCTTGGAAATAACGCTTGTCGACGCTACCGATGCGGGTGTTGAAACGCGCCAGGCGCAATGCGGCGGCGGCAGCGTAAACAAACGCGGCGAGCCAGCCGATTTTACCCAGCGTTGAAAGTGACCAGACATACACTACCAGCGCCGGCGCAAGACCAAACGACACCATGTCAGCCAGGCTATCATATTCTTTGCCGAAATCACTTTGGGTATTAGTGAGGCGCGCCACACGACCATCCAGACCGTCCATGATCATGGCGATGAATACAGCCACCGCCGCAGGCTCAAAGCGCCCCCCCATCGCCGCAACAATCGCATAAAACCCGGCAAATAATCCCGCCGTGGTAAACAGGTTGGGCAGCAAATAAATGCCTTTGCTGCGCTTTGCTCCATTCGCTTCCGTGGTATCGGGTGTGTCTTCTTCCATTACAAGTGTTTTCCGTTTTTGTATGGAGTGATTGCTTTGCTTGAATCACCCTCTCCCCAACCCTCTCCCACATGTGGGAGAGGGGGGAAAGTTTACATGCACTTCTAATAATCCGTCATTCCCGCGCAGGCGGGAATCCAGTATTCTGACAGCTGATAAATCAATAACTTCTGGATTCCCGCCTGCGCGGGAATGACGGCTGTTGGATTTTTGAGGCTCCATTAAAACGCAACTGATCAGTTTTTGGTTTGATCCACAACTTTATTGGCTTTGATCCAGGGCATCATGTCACGCAGCTTGGCGCCGACGACTTCGATCTGATGTTCACGGCCAATGCGGCGTTTGGCTTTCAGTGTGGCGGCGCCCGCCTGGTTTTCCAGAATAAATTCCCGTGCGAATTCACCATTTTGAATTTCAGTGAGGATGCGCTTCATCTCGATTTTGGTCTGATCGGTGACGATACGCGGGCCACGGGTAAAGTCGCCGTATTCGGCGGTGTTGGAGATGGAGTAACGCATGTTGGCGATGCCCCCTTCATACATCAGGTCGACGATTAATTTCAACTCGTGCAGGCATTCAAAGTATGCCATTTCGGGAGCATAACCGGCTTCCACCAGCGTTTCAAAACCGGCTTGCACCAACGCTGTGGTGCCACCGCACAATACTGCTTGCTCACCAAATAAATCGGTTTCGGTTTCTTCACGAAAATTGGTTTCGATGATACCGGCACGACCACCGCCATTGGCGCTGGCATAAGACAGAGCCAGTTCTTTGGCCTTGCCGGACGCATCGCGGTGGATTGCGATCAGGCTGGGCACGCCGCCGCCTTGCGTGTAAGTAGAACGCACCATGTGGCCTGGGCCTTTGGGTGCGATCATGATCACGTCAAGATCAGCGCGGGGTTCGATCTGGCCAAAATGAATGTTAAAGCCATGCGCAAACGCCAATGCCGCGCCCTGCTTGATGTTGGGTTCGATAGCATCACGATAGAGCTTGGCTTGATGTTCATCAGGCGCGAGAATCATCACCACGTCGGCACCCTTCACGGCATCTTCAACGCTCTTAACAATGAGACCCGAATTCTTGGCTTTGATAGCAGAGGTAGAACCGGTGCGTAGCCCGACCACCACTTCTACGCCAGAATCTTTAAGATTTAGCGCGTGGGCATGGCCTTGTGAACCGTAACCGATAATGGCCACTTTCTTGTCGCGGATGATGGCAAGGTTGGCGTCTTTGTCGTAATACATTTTCATGTGGGCTTCCTTTAAATAAAATTAAAAATGGTTGGGATGTGGGTCTGAAGCCTGATTAAGGCTGCTCGAAATGACAATACCCCCTAAATGTGCAAACTTTTTTCGCCGCGCGCAATGCCTGATACACCGGAGCGCACGGTTTCCAGAATGTTGTTGCTATCCACCGCCTGAATAAACGCGTCCAGTTTATCGCCCGGACCAGTTAACTCCACGGTGTAGGTGCTGGCTGTCACATCAATAATGTGGCCACGAAAAATATCCACCAGACGCTTCAGCTCTTCACGTGCTTCGCCGGTCGCCCGGAGCTTGATTAACATCATTTCACGTTCAATGTGCGGGCCTTCAGTCAAATCCAGCAGTTTGACAACATCCACCAGCTTGTTAAGTTGCTTGGTGATTTGTTCGATGACTTCTTCCGAGCCGCGCGTGACCAGTGTCATGCGCGACAACGTCGGATCTTCGGTGGCCGCAACGGTGAGTGATTCAATATTATAGCCACGCGCCGAAAACAGCCCCGCCACGCGCGACAATGCCCCGGATTCGTTTTCCAGCAAAATTGAAATAATGTGACGCATGATTAAGCTAACTCTCTATCAGGTGACAAGTGCATCTCATGATGGCCTTTGCCATGCACAATCATGGGATAGACGTTTTCGGTCTGGTCGGTAATAAAATCCATGAATACCAGCCGGTCTTTCAGCTTCAGGGCTTCGCGCAACGCGGGTTCGACATCGGCCGGTTTGTCAATGTACATGCCCACATGGCCATAACTTTCGGCCAGCTTCACGAAGTCTGGCAAAGCGTCCATGTATGACATGGCGTAGCGGCCTTCGTAGAAAAATTCCTGCCACTGCCGCACCATGCCCATGTAACGGTTATTCAAGTTAATGACTTTGATCGGCAAGCCGTACTGGCGGCAGGTCGACAATTCCTGTATGCAC
>JANOOA010000211.1:0-8931 GCA_031421115.1 Gammaproteobacteria bacterium
TGCTTAATGTCCAAACCATATTTCCGGGCAAATTCATGGTCACGTTCGTCGTGCGCGGGCACGGCCATCACTGCGCCAGTGCCGTAGCTCATTAACACAAAGTTGGCGACCCACACCGGCACTGCTTGGCCAGTGATGGGATGAATGGCCGTCAAGCCGGTGGCCATGCCGCGTTTTTCCATGGTTTCCAGCACCGCTTCAGCCGTCTGCGCATGGCTGCGGCATTCTTCAATGAATGCAGCGAGCGCGGGGCGTGTTTGCGCGGCCTTTAATGCCAGCGGATGTTCGGTAGCGACGGCGACGTATGTCACGCCCATCAGCGTGTCGGGACGGGTCGTGAATACGGTGAGTGGCTCCGTTGCGTCAGGCACCGCAAACTCCAGCTCCACACCTTCGGAGCGACCAATCCAGTTACGCTGCATAGTGCGCACTTGCTCGGGCCAACCGGTGAGCGTATCCAGGTCAGCCAGTAGTTCGTCGGCATAGGCGGTGATTTTCATGAACCACTGCGGAATTTTTTTCATCTCGACCGTGGTGTCACAGCGCCAGCAACGGCCATCAATCACTTGCTCATTGGCAAGCACGGTGAGATCTTTGGGGCACCAGTTCACTGGCGCGGTTTTTTTGTAGACCAGGCCTTTTTGAAACAGGCGCGTGAACAGCCATTGCTCCCAGCGGTAATAATCCGGTTTGCAGGTGGCGAGCTCACGATTCCAGTCATACGCAAAGCCGAGCCGTTTGAGCTGGCTGCGCATGTAGTCGATGTTTTCGTAAGTCCATTTGGCGGGGGGCACGTTGTTCTGCATCGCGGCATTTTCGGCAGGCAAACCGAAGGCATCCCAACCCATCGGTTGCAACACATTTTTACCGCGCATGCGCTGGTAGCGCGCCATCACGTCGCCAATCGTATAATTGCGCACATGCCCCATGTGCAAACGGCCACTGGGATAAGGAAACATCGCCAGGCAATAATATTTTTCACGCGCGGGGTCTTCTACCGCCTTGAACGTTTGATGTTCCGTCCAATAATTCTGTGCCTGAGTTTCAATGTCTGCGGGGTGATAATGTTCTTGCATCATTTTTTGCCGTTAGTTTTTGTAGGTAATTTTTTATTATAAAAAGTAGATCAGCTTCAAAACTCCGCGCAATCACTTTAACTTTTTATTTTAACCCAAGAAGACGGCCTGAGGAGCATATAATGCCATTGCCCATATAAAGAATGTCCGTTTTTTCTACTGTTAACGTATGATACTCTATAATTACTGATAACTCTTAAGGATCTTGCCATGAATCCGCGCAACGAAAAACATCTGCACGCCTATAACCAGATGATGGAACAGGTCAAAACCCTGGCTGACCACCTCGGGTATCAGAATCTCAAGCATGCCATTCAGCTTGCCAAGGACAAAGCGGTGGATATGGGCGAACTGACCCGCGAAGAGGCCGAGAAAATTGGCGATTATCTAGTGCGCGATCTGGAAGACGCCGGCCATTATCTGGCGAATACCGATGGCGATCTGAAAGATTGGTTGCGTTTTGATTTGGAACTGATTGAAGCACGGTTGCTGGAGATGTTTGCCCTGGTAGCAGACAAAACCAAACTGGAACTCATGCAACTCGCCGAACGCGCGCGCCGCGCGGGCGAATACCACACCGGCAATATTACCAGCATTGGCACCTTACAATGCGCGGGCTGCGGTGAGCTGCTGCACTTTCATGCCACCAGCCACATTCCACCCTGCCCAAAATGCCACGGCAGCATTTTCAGGCGGCCCACGGCGTAATTACGGAGTAACCCCTGTGTCGCGGGATGTTTCCGGCAACTGCTCCTGGCGGTTCTTGCGCATCCTGCGACGTGCAGGGATGCGCTAGTGTCGCGGGAGGCAGGATGCCGGGAGCGACCGCTCACCGCACTTGTGCATCCATGCACGGCGCGTCGCCCTATCTTCCGCCATCCTTGGCGGTCGCCTGCGCCTCAGATTCACCGCGCGCCACATACGTTGCGGCCACCAGATCACCCGTTACGTTGAGCGTGGTGCGGCACATATCGAGAAAGCGGTCGATACCCAGAATCAATGCCAGCCCTTCCACAGGAATGCCGAAGGTCACCAGAATCATGGCGATCACTGGCAACGAACCGGCCGGTATACCCGCCGTGCCAATGCCGCCCAGCACACAAATCACCATGATCAAAAACTGCTGACCCAGATCCAGCTCCACACCAAACAACTGCGCCAGAAATAATACCGTAACGCCTTCAAACAACGCCGTGCCATTCTGGTTCATGGCAGAACCAGCGGTGAGCACAAAGCGGCTGATGTGGCGCGGCAGTCCCAGATTTTCTTCAGCAACCTTGAGCGCCGTCGGCAAGGTCGCGCTGGAAGATGCCGTGGCAAATGCCGTGACCATGGCGACGCGCACACTACGAAAGAACGCCAGGGGTGATCGCCCACCGAGAAAGCGGATTGACAATGGGTACACTACAAACATTTGCAGCCCCAAGCCCAACAGGACTACACCCACATACGACAACAGATACGGCAATAGCTCGGTGCCGAGGCGCGCCGTCATGGTGAAAATCAATGCGGCAACACCGTATGGCGCAAGTTTTAAAACACCATTAATCAGCGTCATGCTCACATCATAAAGACCTTCAATCGCTACACGCAGATGCAACGCGCTGGGGGTTTGCGTGAATGACAAACCCACACCGAAAATCAGCGAGAATAGAATCACGCCGATCATCTCGCCATTCGCAGCGGCCTTGATCGGATTATCGGGAAACATCGTCACCAGCAGCGCAACGCCCGTGGTGTCGGGTGGCTTGGGCACACTGAGGGTCAAGCTGTTCGCCATGGCCGTGCTGCGCATTTCCTCTGGCAAGCCAACGCCAGGACGTATCACATTAGTGAGCGTCATACCGATCACTACCGCAATCAATGACGCCACTACCGTATAACCCAGGGTACGTGCGCCCATACGCCCCAGATGCCGCACGTCCAGCCCGCAGATGCCAATCACCAGCGCCGAGAACAGCATCGGAATCACCAGCATGAACAACAGGCGCAGAAAAATCTGCCCCGTGGGCAAGGTGATGTTGTCCACCACCCACGGCAACCACGCTGCATCATGAGCCAGCGTTTTGGCCACCAGGCCTAGTCCACCACCGATTAACAGACCAATGAGAATTTTCGCGCTTAAGCTGGTTTTATGCATCTCTTTCAATTTTCATCCAGCACCATTTCCAAAGCCGCCCGCCAATCGGGCAACGTGATACCGAAGGTTTGTGCCAACCGTGCATTGTTCAATACCGAATACGCAGGGCGTGCGGCAGGTGTCGGGTATTCACTGCTGGGGATAGGTTGTAATTGCGTAGTTGCACCTGTAATAGCACTGGCCAAAATGGCACCGGCAAAGCCGTGCCACGATGTTTGGCCCGCGCAGCTCATGTGATAAACGCCACTGTGCTGACGGATATAACCAACGGCCCCCTGTTCCTGACCCCGACTCAACCCCTGCGCCACTACATGAGCAGTCGCCTCTGCCAGCAGACGTGACCAGGTGGGAGCGCCGGCCTGATCATCAACCACTTTCAACAGCGGCCTTTCACGCGCCAGCCGCTGCATGGTCAGCAGAAAATTTTTACCGCGCTGTCCATACACCCACGCGGTGCGCAGAATAAGATGCGGCACATCGACGGCCTGAATGGCGAGCTCACCCGCCAGCTTGGAGCTACCATAAATATTCTGCGGGTTCGGGACATCCTGTTCGGTATAGGGCGTATTTTTGCTGCCATCAAATACATAATCTGTGGAGTAGTGTATCAATGCCGCGCCGAGGCGTTGCGCTTCTTGCGCCAGAATCCCCGGTGCGATGCCATTAATCGCCAGCGCCAGCGCAGGCTCGGTTTCAGCTTTATCTACGGCAGTATACGCCGCCGGATTGACAATTAAGTTCGGCTTGATATCACGGCAAATTCTTCTTATCGCGTCAGGGTTGGCCAGATCCATATCGGCCTGGCCCAACGCAATGACTTCACCCAAGGTGGACAAAGTGCGTTGCAACTCCCATCCCACCTGCCCGTTTTTTCCCGTCAGCAGAATCCTCATGGAAATGTTTGGGCATCTTTAAAAGCCACACCCACCGCATCTTTGGCAGACAACGCGGGCGCGCTGGACAACGGCCAATCTATGGCAAGATCAGCATCATTCCATAGCAAAGAGCGCTCATACTGAGGCGCGTAAAAATCAGTGGTTTTATAGAGAAATTCGGCATGCTCGGACAACACCAGAAAGCCGTGCGCAAAGCCTTTTGGCACCCACAACATACGCTTGTTTGCAGCAGACAGATGCATACCGACCCACTGACCAAACGTAGCGGAAGCGCGGCGCATATCCACGGCTACATCATATACCTCACCCACCGTCACTCTTACCAGCTTGCCCTGTGGCTGCTGAATCTGGTAATGCAGTCCACGCAACACATTCTTTGCGGAACGCGAATGATTGTCCTGCACGAAGTGCTCAGTGATGCCAGCTACTTCCGCCAGTTTTTTCTCGTTATAGCTTTCATAAAAAAAACCACGCTCATCACCGAATACCTGCGGCTCGATAATCAACAAACCTGGAATTGCTGTTTCTTGTATTTGCATAAATAATTTCGAAGTCCACTATAAGGAAGTTCTGATGTGTGATTTACCGTCATTTCTCCCTGCGGCCGAAGTGACATACCCGGAGTTAATCAATACCTTCCAGATAATAATCAAAAAATCCGTTCCTTCAATATTCCCAGCAAATAAGCACCATAGCCATTTTTTGCCAAGGGCTGCGCCAAGGCTTCTAATTGGCTGGCGCTGATGTAGCCTTTACGATAGGCGATTTCTTCGGGGCAGGCAATCTTTAACCCCTGACGTTTTTCAATGGTCTGGATAAACAGCGACGCTTCCAGCAACGATTCGTGGGTGCCAGTATCCAGCCACGCCATGCCGCGCCCCATCACTTGCACATCAAGGATGCCTTGCGCCAGATAGTGACGGTTAACGTCAGTGATTTCCAGTTCGCCGCGTGGCGAGGGGCGGATGGATCGGGCAATGTCGACGACTTGATTGTCGTAGAAATACAGACCCGTCACGGCGTAACGTGATTTCGGCACCGTGGGCTTTTCGACGATGCTGAGGGCTTTGCCAGCGTCATCAAACTCGACGACGCCATAGCGCTCAGGGTCTTGCACCGGGTAGGCAAATACCGTGGCTCCGATTTTCTTTTTGGCGGCCTCAAGCAATTGTGGCGACAGGTCGTGGCCGTAGAAAATATTGTCACCCAACACCAGCGCACAGGGGCTGTCACCAATAAAATCGCGGCCAATAATAAATGCCTGGGCCAGGCCATCCGGCGAGGCTTGTATGGCATAGGAGATATTAACGCCCCACTGACGACCATCACCCAGCAGTTGCTCAAAACGCGGGGTGTCCTGGGGAGTGGAGATGATAAGAATGTCGCAGATCCCGGCCAGCATGAGTGTAGTCAGTGGATAATAGATCATCGGCTTGTCATAGACCGGCAGGAGTTGCTTGGACACTGCCTGAGTCACCGGATACAAACGGGTGCCGGAGCCACCGGCGAGGATGATACCTTTCATGATGCCATACCACCCGCCCTATTGACGTAATTCTGTGTCAGCCAGTTTTGATAATTGCCGCTCGCCACATTTTCGACCCAAGCTCTATTGTCCAGATACCAGCGCACTGTCTTGCGTAGGCCAGTCTCGAAAGTTTCCTGGGGTTTCCAACCCAGGTCGCGCTCTATTTTGCGGGCGTCAATGGCGTAGCGACGATCGTGGCCGGGGCGATCTTTAACATAGGTGATGAGTGATGCGTGGGGGACGTGTGCAGTATCGGGGTTATATTCATCGAAGAGGCTACATACGGTATGCACGACGTCGAGGTTGGTTTTTTCATTCCAGCCGCCGATGTTATAGACCTCGCCGGTTTTGCCCTGAGCCAGCACTACCCGGATCGCCGCACAATGATCTCCCACATACAGCCAGTCGCGCACATTTTTGCCATCGCCATAGATGGGCAGCGGCCGACCCTGGGTGGCATTGAGTATCATCAGGGCAATAAGCTTTTCCGGAAATTGATATGGCCCGTAATTGTTTGAGCAATTGGTGGTTAAGGTAGGTAGGCCATAGGTATGGTGATAGGCGCGCACCAGATGATCAGAAGCAGCCTTGGAGGCGGAGTACGGGCTATTAGGTGCATAGGGGGTGGTTTCGGTGAAGGGGGCGTCGTGTGCGTCGAGGGAACCGTAGACTTCGTCAGTGGAGACATGCAAAAAACGAAATACGGCTTTTTCATCGCCCGCCAAGGTGTTCCAGTAGGCGCGTACTTCTTCGAGCAAGTTGAAGGTGCTGACAACATTGGTTTGAATAAAGTCACCGGGGGCGTGAATCGAGCGATCGACATGGCTTTCTGCGGCAAAATTCACCACCGCACGGGGGCGGTGGGCAGCAAGCAACTGCTGCACTAACGCGCGGTCACCGATATCGCCCTGCACAAAAATATGCTGGGCGTTACCTTGCAGGCTGACCAGATTGTTCATGTTCCCGGCATAGGTGAGCTTGTCCAGATTCACCACGGAATCCGCCTCGCCAGCAATCCAGCCCAACACAAAATTCGATCCAATAAAGCCTGCGCCACCAGTTACTAAAATCACCCGTTATTCCTCGTAATCTTGTATAGTCATGTTTTTAAAAGTTTTTACAGCTTATAATAAGCCTAAACCATGACGATTTGTCGATTTTAACCCAGATTTTCCATTAGCCTTGTAGCGAGATGCACAAAGTGCTGAATCTGTGCGACCGCAGTAGAGTGCTAATGGAAAATCTGGGTTTAACTGTTGGTGCGTGTATACGGTAATAAAGATATGGCAAGGATATTGGTCGGTGCGAACTCCTGACGCCGGGAGCGGTAGGCCGGGAATCCGAATGACCCAAAGATTTTGCAGGGATTTGGTCGGGGCGAGAGGATTTGAACCTCCGACCACCTGGACCCCATCCAGGTGCGCTACCAGGCTGCGCTACGCCCCGATTTTCAAGCATTGTCCGAACAAACAGAGGGGATCATGCGTGGGGGGTTATGATACTGTATTACGCGGCTGATCACAAATAAAAAGCAAGCAGTGGGCAGCCATTCAACCCTTCGACACGCCCGCTATGCGGGCTGCTCAGTGCGAACGGATCCCATGCGGGGAAAATCAGGGGCCTGGCAACTACGCTATCACGCCCTGAGAACACGCAGCAGATCTTCAAGCTCACGGCGCATTTGCCGCACCATTTGCTGGCTATGATTCACATCATTTTTTACATCTTCGCCAGACAAGCGCTGGCGCGCGCCACCGATGGTAAAGCCATGTTCATAGAGCAGGTTGCGGATCTGGCGCACCATGATCACATCCTGGCGCTGGTAATAGCGTCGGTTACCGCGCCGTTTGAGGGGTTTGAGTTGCGGGAACTCCTGTTCCCAATAACGCAATACATGCGGCTTTACATCGCACAGTTCGCTGACTTCCCCGATGCTGAAATAGCACTTGCTGGGGATGACCGGCAAGCCGCTGCCGCTATCCTCGCTGGCACCCACACTCAAGGCGCTCTCCAAGTTACTGCTGGCTTCCGGCATAGGCTTCTACCCGCGCTTTGAGCTTTTGCCCAGGATGAAAGGTAACAACACGACGCGGGGAAATGGGGATTTCTTCACCGGTCTTTGGGTTGCGTCCCGGCCGCTCCTTTTTATTGCGCAGGTTAAAATTGCCAAAACCGGACAGCTTCACCTGGGAACCGCCAGACAGCGCGGCACGCACTTCATCAAAAAACAATTCAACGAGTTCTTTGGCCTCACGTTTGTTCAAGCCTAGCTCTTCAAACAATTTTTCGGCCATTTCTGCTTTTGTCAACGCCATAGTTCACTCCCTCAATTTAGCCCCAAGGTCTACCCTAAGCTTATTTACAACCTGCTCCATAAGAGCATCAATATCCCCGTCCGTAAGGGTGCGCGAAGAATCTTGCCACGTCAAGCCCAAAGCAAGACTTTTTCTTCCAGAATCAACACCCTTACCCCGGTAAACATCAAATAACTGCACTACTTGCAATAACCCCCCCGCTGCATCGGTAATACAGGCGCTCACCGCATGTGCCGACGTGACTTCATCGACAATCAGCGCAATGTCACGGCGGACGGCTGGATATTTGGACAATTCACGGAAACGCGGCAAGCGCGCCTGCCCGATCCCTGCCACCCCGTCACCCACCAGCAGCTCAAACAGAAACACGCGCCCGGTCAATCCCAGCTCATTTTCCAACGCAGGATGAATGGCACCCACCCAACCCACGGACTCGCCGCTGTCGACCCGGGTAACACAGGCAGATTGGCCGGGGTGAAGTGCGGGATGTGGCGCAGATGTGAACATAAAGCCTGTCACGGCCGCCGTCAACCCCAAAATGGCCTCCACATCGGCCTTGATGTCATAAAAATCGACCGGACGCGCGGCTTCGCCCCACTGTTCCGGGGAGAAGGGGCCGGAAATTATGCCGGAAATAATTTTTTCTTCTTTGGTTTCATTACCCTGTGGTATAAACCTCGCACCCACCTCAAACAACCGAATGCGCGCCTGCTGGCGATTTTGATTATGGATCAGCGCCTGCATCAAGCCCGGCCACAAGCTGGTGCGCATCACCGCCATCTCGGCAGAAATGGGGTTGACCAGCGCCAGCGGCGTAATGGACGGATCAAAACAACGCTGCATGGCCGGATCAACAAAACTATAGGTAATGGCTTCCTGATAGCCGCGATCTACCAGCAACTGGCGCAATTTGTTAATGCTGATCACGGCCTCCGGCTGCGCGGCAATCGCCAGCGCACCGTGCGGATGACATCTG
>JANOOA010000212.1:0-2264 GCA_031421115.1 Gammaproteobacteria bacterium
CGACCACATTCAAAAGCTGCCGGACATTACCCGGCCAAGGTGCGGTGACAAGTAATTCCATGGCTTCAGAAGAGAAACCTTCAAGATTTTTTTTGTTTTTATCTGCAAGCTGGGCAAGAAAGCGTGTGGCAAGCAGGGGTATATCTTCACGCCGCTGTATCAATGTCGGCAATTCGAGAGTGATGACATTTAGCCGGTAATATAAATCTTCACGAAAATCGCCTTTGGCCATTTGATCTTCGAGATTGCGGTGCGATGCAGAGATCACACGTACATCAATCGGTGTACCCTGCGTGGCACCCACTGCACGCACCACACGCTCCTGCAATACCCGTAACAGTTTGGCCTGGAATGCCAGCGGCATGTCACCTATTTCATCGAGAAACAAGGTGCCTTTGTCAGCGGCCTCAAATAAGCCCTTGTGGTTTTTAATGGCGCCGGTAAACGCGCCTTTGGCATAGCCAAACAGTTCGGACTCAAGCAACGATTCAGGCATGGCCGCGCAGTTAATAGCGATAAAGGGCATGGCATTGCGCGGGCTGGCTTTATGCACCGCTTTGGCCAGCATTTCTTTGCCGGTGCCACTGGCGCCATGAATAAAGACGCTGGCATCACTGCTGGCAACCAGGCGCGCCTGACCGAGCACATCTTCCATCAAGGGGCTGCGGGTAATAATGCCCTGACGCCACTCGGGATCTTGCTGGGATGATTCTGCCTGCTGATAATCGCCGTTAAGGCGCGCGGCCTTTTCTACGTGATCGAGCAGCGATTTGCTGTCATAAGGCTTGGTTAGAAAGCTGAATGCGCCGCGGCGCATGGCGTGCACTGCGTCTGGCACTGAGCCATGCGCGGTAAGAATAATGACGGGCAAAGTGGGATCCCGGTCATGAATCGCATCAAACAGCGCCAATCCATCCATGCCCCCCATGCGTAAGTCGGTGATGGTGACATCGGGACGCATCATGGTCATTTTAGCCAGCGCCTGTTCACCGCTGCCGGCGGTAATGACTTCGTAGCCTGCATTTTTCAGACGTATATCAAGCAGCCGTAACAGTCCGGGATCATCATCTACTACCAGTACTTTTTTCTTGGCTGGATTTATCATGGCGTACTATTTAGTCCGTCTGCGAATACTCTCTTCAATGGCCTTCAGCGTATCGAGCTTGATCTGTAAATCTTCGTTACGCACAACCTCCTCGCGCAGCTTCGTTTCCAGAACCAGGTAGCGTTCTTTCAAACTCTTATAGCCAACGTCAAGGGTATTATAGCGTTCTTTCAGGATATTTTCACGCTCACCTACCTCCTGCTGTTTTACCAGCACGTGACGCAATGCATACGCATAATCTCTAAGCGATTCATTTTCAAGGGTATTGTTGTTAATGTAACTATCCAGGAGGCGAATCGCTCGCGCTTCATCGCGCTGTTCTTGCGGAGCCAGCATGCCTAATAGCATGGCCAATTTAATCTTTTCCATCGCTCCCCGCTTTTCTTTGAAGGCCTGCTCTGCCCTCACAGCTTCTTTATTGAGCAGTTCGGGAGTCAAGGTTGCCATGTGCCGAAAGTAGGTTACCAAAGGAGCCACACTACCGTACCGATCATTGATATGAGCAGGCATTATGGAGCATCCGGCAAGCACCATACTACTCAGCCACAATCCTGTAAGAATAATATTCTTTTTCATTATGCTCTGCTTACCGGTAAAGTAACTCTCAGGTGCGCGCCGCGAGAAATAATTGCATCTTCAATAACTTCGATACTTCCCTCGTGCGCCATGACATATTCCTTGGCGATGGATAACCCCAGGCCACTGCCTTTGATGTATCCGCCGTGAGGAATTTCACCCCGGTAAAATGTCTCAAATATTTTATCTTTTTCATTGGGTTGAATACCTGGGCCGGTATCAATCACATCCAATACCGCCATGTCCGTCGCTTTGGCGGCACCGGTATGGTATTCGGGGTTGGTAGTGCAGATCAAGCGTATTTCAATAGTGCCGGCAGGGGGCGCATATTTAACAGCATTCGATAATAAATTATCAAGCACTACCCGGAGCTTTTCCTTATCACCCGCCACAGTTAATTCCACGCACTCTTTTTTCAGCTTGATATTTTTTGACATTAACGCGGGGCGATGATCGTCTATTACGCGATCTATCAACTCATGTAATTTTACCGGGCTGAATTCCACGCGGGCGCTGCGGGCGCCGACAATACTGAAATTCAGCAAGTCTTCAATCATGCGTTGTAGCTGTATGCCATTTTGGC
>JANOOA010000213.1:0-4919 GCA_031421115.1 Gammaproteobacteria bacterium
CCACGACCAGCCAGAATTAGCCATAACGTGGAATAACTGCACCCGACCAGCAACCCGCCATAGGCTCACAATATAAAAGATCAGCCGTACCAGCGCACGCAGGCCTTTGAACCTCGCTATCCAATGCGGCCGGTAGGCAGCATTCGTTTGCACAAGCTCTACTTTGACGCCCTCTTGTTGCAACAACATTGCAAGTTGTCGGGTTTGATTGGCCATTCCACCAGAGGGGGGTGGCAGCGGGCCTATCAAACCGATGCACAGAACAGGGGATTTCATGGTCTGTGACCATTCATAACAGTATCGTATACCGCCTGATAGCGCATCACGCTGACAAGCCAGTTACGTTCGGTTTCAACAAAACCTCGCGCGGCTGAGTGGAAAGCAGGCCAGTTCGCACGGTGTTTCAGCATGTTGATTACGGTGTTAGACAGTGCCTGGGCATTTCCAGCATCGAACAGATAACCTGTTTCACCATGCTTAATTAATTCTTTGTGTCCACCTACATCGGAGGCTACCACCAGTCGCCCTTGGGCCATAGCCTCCAGGGGTTTCAGTGGCGTTACTAACTCAGTAAGCCGCATTGATAAGCGCGGATAAACAAAAATATCAACCAGGTCATAGTAGCGTTGCACCTGATCATGCGGGACTCTGCCAGTAAAAATAACTTTATCCGCAATGCCAAGATCCATGGCAAGCTGCTTGAGATAGTTTTCCTGTATACCTCCACCCACTAACAAGATGCGTGCATTCGGCACAGTGCGCAGAATGTCAGGAAGAGCCTGTAGCAATAAAGACAAGCCTTCATACGCATAAAAAGAACCGATAAATCCCAATACATGCTTACCATTCAGCCCCAACTTTTCTGCTAGTTGCTGATCAGGTATACCGCCGACAGTAAAGTGTTCCAAATCCACAGCATTCGGAATAATCGTCACTTTATCTTGAGGAATACCTCTTCCTACAATATCGTTACGCAAGCCTGCGCAGATCGTGGTAATCGCATTTGCATGGCGTAAAATATAGGTTTCAAGCGCGCGTGTCGCTTTATAACGCATGCTATCTTCTTTGGTAGTGCCATGATCTACAGCCGCATCTTCCCAAAAGGCACGAACCTCATATACTAAAGGAATATTCAAACGCCGGGCTACCCACAGTGCAGCCACGCCATTTAAAACAGGTGAGTGCGCATGTAAAATATCGGGCTTGATAATCCGCGCCACCTCTTCCAGACGCTTCGTCAGTGTATTTATAACAGCCCATTGATTTAATACTGGCAGCTTTGCCATTAATCCTGTCGGCAGTGACGTGCGATAAAAATGCAGACCATCAACATCCTCTTCTAATGCCTTGGCTATCGTATGCTTGATGCTGGTAATATGGCTGGTGTTCCATCCCAGTGCGCGCTGCTGTTCCAGAATCGCACGAGTGCGAAAAGTATAACCGCTGTGCAGCGGTATGGAATGATCAAGTATGTGAAGGATATGCACGCTTAGTCTCTGCTTTTTAACGACTAAAAACTATTGCCGCGAGGCCCGCTGCAAACTTTCCTCAATGGCAGGGAGCATTGCCCTCACCATCTCTTGCAAAACTGCAGCCGCAGGTTGTGTTGCCTCATCGTAGCGTGTTGCAATTATAATACTCGCGGCATTGCGTTGCTTGCCTAGTAACTTACCCTTGGCCTCTATCAGCTTCGCAATATAGGGGTTAGATGTATATGTGCCATCGAGCCAATACCAGTCCCAAATCAAGAGATTCTCATCTACCGAACGCAATTGGGTTTGACGCACCTCGACTGGCTGTCCGGCTAATGAAATAATAATCTTTTTCTCGCCTATATTGCTCCAGCGAGCATCTTTTTGCGGGATCATGACATTTTGAGAATTGACCAGCTCTGCCCCTTGATGCTGATTGCGGTAATAGGCCAAATAAATGCTGGCAGGCTGCACTCCATTAAAATAGACCTGCTGAAGCTCTGCACTCATGCCAGAATAATGGGGTTTCCAGTTCCATGCGGGTGATGGCTCAAAGTGCCATGCACCCGTAGATGCTGGAGCCTTAAGGGTAACGATAGCTTCGATTGGGTTGCGCTGATACATATATGCCACGCCTGGAGCCAGACCTATCAAAACTAAACACCCTAGCGCTATCGCCAGGATATTTTTATTTTCAACGGCAACTACAGTTGCAGATATCCGTGGTGCGGAAATGGCGATTTGATCTTTATCCTCACGCCAGAAATTTCCTATCCAGAACAGCAGCAGCATGACAATACCGAAAAATACCCAACCATAAATGTAATGATCCACACCTAAAGCAAGCTTCATATCACTGAGATGGGCGATCATGACGATCATATAAGCGCGCCCACCATTGGCAATGATGGGTACAATGATGGCCAGCATGATAAATAACACGCGACGCCACAGAGTATAGTAAGTAAGGTAGGCATACAAAAATCCCAAAGTAATGGATGCAATCAAATAACGCAAACCACTGCACCCTTCCACCACTGACCAATGTCCACTGGGAATCTCGAAAAACATACCTTCCCGATAGACCGGGATACCCGTCAACTGCAATGCCATTACAGTAAAATCGGCGGTAAACTCCATGAGTGGTGGAATCAATGCCTCGCCCACTGGCACGGCAAAAAACAAAAACCCCAGTGGAAAAGCCATCGCCCAAGTGACTTTACTACCTAATAATGTCCATATTGTAACAACCAGTATGGCAACCAGTGCAAATTGCTGGATTACCAGAATATCAACAAGATTTGAAATCAGCCACAGCAATACCAATCCAAACAAGGGTATCAACCCCCATAAATTGGGCACGGGTTGCAGTGTTGCCAGAGTTTTGCGTTTGCTCCAGATTAGCCAAAGACTGATCGGCACAATCAAAAAACCGTGAGCAAACGTCTCTGAGCGCCACCAGATATCTACCATCGAATGCGCGGTTTGCCAGAACAAGCCCAAAGTAACCAGCACGATAACTACCGTCAACATGGCTTGTGAACGCCAAAGCGATGCGGACAACTTCATCATCCTGCTCATGTACGCACTCCTAACACTTGGCGCTGAAATGCCTCAAACATCAATAAAGCCCACAAAGACGCACTGTTATCACGCGCACCGGATTGATGCTGATCCACTAACTGGCGCAGGAAGCTCTGATCGAAAATCCCCGTATCTGCCAGAACTGACCCCAGCAATGCGTCACGCAACCGTTCGCGCAACGGGCCGCGAAACCAACTGGCCAACGGTACGCTAAAACCCATCTTGGAGCGATATAAAATATCATCTGACAAATACGGTTGCAGTGATTTTTTAAAAATATGCTTGCCCTCCCGACCTTGCAATTTTAATTCCGGTGACAGGCCAGATACCCATTCCACAAATTCATGATCAAGTAAAGGGACACGCACTTCCAGGGCATGTGCCATGCTGGCGCGATCTACTTTGGTGAGAATATCACCCACCAGGTAGGTTTTCATATCCAGATATTGCACCTTTGACAGGGGATGGTCAGGCGCATTGCGCGCATGTTCACGCAATACTTCAACGGCTTGATACCCTTGTAATTCGCGGCGAAACGCCGGGCTGAATAAACGTGCGCGCAATGTATCACCCAGCAGCGATACACCATGAAAATAACCCGCCACTGAATCACGTGCCATAGCTTCAAATGTAGTTTTGGCACGAAACACTTTCGGTGCCCAATCGGCTTTTGGATACAGTCGGCCTAACAAACCAAACCCTGGCCCACGCACACTCTGCGGCAGCAACGAACGCATCCGGTCTTCATAGGTATGCCAGCGATAGCGTCGATAGCCAGCAAAATTCTCGTCCCCGCCATCGCCCGACAAAACTACGGTTACATGTTTGCGCGCCAGTTCACACACCCGATAGGTAGGCAGTGCGGAACTATCGGCATAAGGCTCATCATATAAAGCGGCAAGGCGGTCAACCAGATTATAATCCTCAGCATCCACCCGCTCAACGTAATGACGGGTATGATAGCGCTCTGCCACTTGTGCGGCATAGCGCGCTTCGTCAAAGGCCGGGTCACCAAATGAAATAGAGCAGGTATTGACCGGATCTTTTGACACACCCGCCATCATCGCCACTACAGCGCTGGAATCAACGCCCCCCGAGAGAAAGGCCCCCAGTGGCACGTCAGAAATCATGTGACTACTCACTGCATCGCGCAGACGATGGATCAGCTCTTCTTCAAGCTGCTTGCCACTGATGTTTCCAACGGATTTAAACGGCACATCCCAATATTGACGTGGCTGAGGGATGGGCTCACCCCGCTTGACGGTCAGGGTGTGCCCTGGTGATAGCTTAAAGGCATGACGTAATATGGTCTTTGGCTCGGGCACGTAACCATAGGCAAAATAATCTTCTACGGCACGCGGATCAATTTCACGCGACAAATTGGGGTGTACCCATAACGCTTTCAACTCAGACGAAAATATTAGCTTTCCATCCGGAAGATAAGCGTAATACATTGGCTTGATACCAAGCCGGTCACGCGCCATAAAAAAGGTCTGACGATTACGATCCCACAACGCAAAAGCAAACATGCCACGAAAGCGTTTTACGCAATCTTCACCCCACTGTTCCCAGCCGTGGACAATAACCTCGGTATCACTGTGCGTACGGAAAGTATGGCCGAGTGCCGTAAGCTCCTTGGCGAGTTCCTGAAAATTATAAATCTCACCATTAAAAACCACGACCACCGAATTATCTTCGTTAAATAGCGGTTGGTGACCACTGGAAAGATCAATAATCGACAAACGTCGATGCGCCAAACCTACACCTGGCTCGGTATGTTGCCCACCTTCATCTGGTCCACGATGAAACTGGGCTTGATTCATGCGCGCCAGCAAGGCTTCATCTATTGTACGCGCTTCACGC
>JANOOA010000214.1:0-2224 GCA_031421115.1 Gammaproteobacteria bacterium
CATGGCAGGACCCATTGCAACCGGGGACATCATATTACCCATGAATACTATCGAGTTTGCCCTGGGGGATCCAGCCGATCCCAAATCAGATCATTACACTCGCAACACAGAGGGGATCGAGCGTCTGCAGCAGCCTTTTGGCGGTACCCCACTACACCGCGCAGCTTCTATTGGGCAGGCACAAGAGGCGCGACAGTTATTGCAGGCGGGCGCCGATCTTGAGGCCAGGAATGACCGGATGTTCACCCCCCTGCATGAAGCCCTGTGGAACAGATCCCTGGATGTAGCAAGGCTTCTCATCGCCCACGGTGCTGACGTCAATGCACGTATTCCCGGACCTCTGGGCTGGGCGCCTCTGCACATGGCTGCACGCTTTGGCTGGCGCGATATGATTGATCTACTCCTGGAAAAAGGCGCCGGCATTACGGATCTCGAATCAATAGCCCCTGGCGGCAAAACGCCCCTGCATCTTGCTGTTGATTATAATAAACTGGAAGTAGC
The DNA here is from genome assembly GCA_031421115.1 of Gammaproteobacteria bacterium. Classification (GTDB taxonomy): domain Bacteria; phylum Pseudomonadota; class Gammaproteobacteria; family Ga007554. The sequence goes on from JANOOA010000214.1 coordinate 502, forward strand.
GACATATCTTTTAAAGAAGGGGGCTGACGTTAATGCAAAAGATGATAATGGCACCACGCCCTTGCACCTTTTTGCCGGGGCATTAGCCAATGAGCGTGATCCCGGCTGGACTGGCAGTCAAAGAGAAATACTCTTGAAGTTGTTGCTGGCGGCAGGTGCTGATGTTAACGCCGAAAATAACCTGGACAATACTCCGCTGCATTATGCGGTCTTACAAAATAACATCAGGACAGCGCAGGCGCTGATAGCGCAGGGGGGCGATGCCAGCCTCTTAGAGATTCAACGGCACCATCAGCAAGAGCGGATGACGTTGCAGGAACGCATAAACAGCGTGATGGAATCCGCACCGTGAAAAGAAAGGACCGCAGGACAGACAGCCTGTTAAACCCCGCTTTAACCCAAATAATCCATTAGCCCCGTCATTCCCACGCAAGCGGGAGTGACGCAGTTTTGTGCTAATGGACTATCTGGGTTTAATTAAGGGGGTTGTCTCTGGGCTGCAGGAATAACACGCATCACCTGGATGCGCCCATTCATGCTGTCGGCCACAAACAACAGGCCCTCATCGAACCACAGGTCGGTGATACGCATGAATTGGCCGAGCCCTCCGCCATGTTGCCCCACGCTCGCCACCAGGCGTCCCTCCTCGTAAACCTTGATGGTATCATCGCCAAAGTCACCGACAAAGATGCGGTTGTCGGGATCGACGGCAATCGCTGCAGGAAAGATCACCCCCTCTTGCGGCAAGGAATAACGATAGCGCCCATCTTCCCCTAATACCTGGAGACGCTGGCCAATGCGCGCCGCGATATAAAACCCGTCACGGCCTTGCGTCATGGCGGTGATGTTCAAAAACTGCCCGGAATCACTCCCACGCGCACCCATGGAACCGATCAATTGGCCCGTACTGCTGAATACCAGAATGTAATCATACACGCCATCGGCGACAAACACGCGCCCGCTCGCATCGTCCACGCTCACGGCAACTGGCCGGTTGAGGCCGCTTTTAAAAGTCTGTAGCAGGCGCCCCCGCCGGTCGAACTGCACTACCTGGGCGCCGAGTGGATCCGCTATATAAAATGACAAATCGTGAGCAACGTAAATATCCGATGCTTCACCTGTCAATACGCCGCGCAAATTCATCACCACGTCGAGACTGCCCATGATGCGATTATATTTAAACAGAATGTCTTGGCCGGCATCGACCACAAACACATCATTGCCCCGCGCCGCCACAGCTACAGGCCGAATGAACTGCGCGTATTTGATTCCCGTAAGGGCATTTCCCTGGGGTCCACCACGAATAATTTCTAACGGCACCAGGATTTCTGAGAGATCTTTCTGCCGTGAGAGCGCCTTGGTGTCAGTAACTCGCAAATCCCCCCCTGCTATGGCAGCAGGGCTTGCAGCAGACGCAACCGGCTGCCCTTCCTGTGGTGCAGGCGTTTTTTTGCCCAGCAGGGAACACCCCCCCAAGAGGAGGGCGCCAGCCAGGACGATTAACGAAAGCCGACGGCTTGACGCGGAACTGAATGACATCGGCCACAATTCATGGTTGGCGCAAAAGCGACTTTGCCGTGGCATACGCCACAATATCGGCCCTCAATAATGGCCGCCATATTAACGGGATTAGCGCCCGCCTGCGGGAGAAAGATCAACGGATGACAATTGGCGCAGGTCAGCCACTCAGTATGCTGCCGGTGCGGGAACCGCACATTGGGCA
>JANOOA010000215.1:0-16921 GCA_031421115.1 Gammaproteobacteria bacterium
TCTTTGGTGTGCTAGAAGAAGTGGATGCGCTCACCGATTGGGCGCATCAGCACAACGCACTGGTAATTGGCGTGGTCAATCCAGTCTCACTGGCGGTGCTGTCATCGCCCGGCGAATGGGGCAGCGCAGGCGCGGCTATCGTGTGCGGCGAAGGGCAACCGTTAGGCGCACCGCTATCTTCCGGCGGACCATATTTTGGCTTTTTGTGCTGCAAGCAGGAACACGTCCGCCAGATGCCGGGGCGCATCGTCGGTCGCACCGTTGATCTCGACGGCAAACCCGGCTTCACTCTTACATTGCAGGCACGCGAGCAGCATATTCGCCGCTCCAAGGCCACCTCTAACATCTGCACCAATCAAGGTCTGGTGGTCACTGCTGCCACCATCCACATGTCCCTGTTAGGGCCGGATGGCCTTGAGCGTGTCGCCGCGCAATGTCACGACAATACATTGTGCTTAATAGATAAAGTAGCCGCCATCCCCGGCGTCACCAAGCTCTTTGAGGGTTCGCTGTTCCATGAGGCGGTGCTACAGTTACCGTGCCCGACAGACGATGTTCTCGCCACACTGGCCGCACACGGGATAGTGGGCGGTTATAACTTGCACGACGATTACCCGGAACTGGGCCATGCACTATTAATATGCGCCACGGAAACCAAAACCGCCGCGGATATTGAAACCTACGCCACCCATTTGCGCGGTATACTAACAACCTGAAAACCAGACTTTTAACCCGTAAGGAGAGCACCCATGGCAACCATTACATTGAAGGGCAACCCAATTCACACTCATGGCGATCTACCCGCAGTGGGCACGCGTGCGCCAGACTTTAAACTGGTTGATGGCAACCTGGGTGACAAAACCCTGGGCGATTACAAAGGCAAAAAGAAATTGCTGAATATCGTACCCAGCCTGGACACACCCACCTGCGCGCTGTCCACCAAAAAATTCAATGACTTCGCTAAAAGTCACGCCGACACTGTGATATTGATCATCTCTGCTGATCTGCCGTTTGCACAAGGCCGTTTTTGTGGCAATGAAAGTCTGAAGAACGTGATCCCGTTATCGCTCATGCGTGGCCGGAATTTTGCCAAGGAATACGGCGTATTGATTCAAGACGGCCCCTTGGCAGGCATCACCGCGCGCGCCGTGGTAGTCATTGATGAAAACGATAAAGTAACTTACACCGAGCTGGTTCCGGAAATCGCCGACGAACCCGACTATGAAAAAGCTTTGGCTGCATTGAAGTAACAAAGCAGGCGGAGTGGGACTGCCCACTCCGCCCATAGACCTGGAGAGAATCACAGCGTGGATCCGGAAAAATTACACACCATTAATAATTTTCTTGCAGTGTCAGATACTATGGCTACTGCAGGGCAACCCACGGCGGAACAGTTTGCTCTAATCGCTGCGGCGGGATTTCAAGCCGTCATTAATCTGACCGTACCGGATTCAGATGACGCACTGGAGAATGAAGCCCACATAGTGCAATCATCAAACATGCGCTACATGCACATTCCCGTCGCGTGGGAAGCGCCCAGCATCGCCGATATTGAAAAACTCTTTGCGGTACTGGACAAGCATCAAGGCCAGAATATTTTTATACATTGCACGGCAAACAAACGCACCGCCGTGTTTGTGTTTTTATATCGTGTTATAAAAATGAAGCAACTGTGCAAAGAGGCGTTTCCAGATGTCATGAAAATATGGACGCCCGACGCAAGGTGGACAAATTTTATTGAACAAACATTGAATTATTATCAACCCGGTAACCATTAATGTTAATTTTCGAACTGTCGCAACCTCATCGTCGCAATCCATCGCAAGCCCCGCTCAACAAAGTGGAGATAAAAGCGATCCCAGAAAAATTCCGGCGCAAAACACGGCCTTTGTTGCCAGAGGTTTCCGAGCTGCAAGTGGTTCGGCATTACACACGTTTGTCACAAAAGAATTTCTCCATCGACACGCAATTTTATCCGCTGGGCTCATGCACCATGAAATACAACCCGCGTGCGTGCAATCGTTATGCGATGCTACCGGGCTTTCTGGCGCGCCATCCCTATGCACCTGATACATTGAGCCAGGGATACCTGGCCTGCATGTATGACTTGCAGGAAATGCTCCTTGAAGTTACTGGCATGAAGGGCGTATCGCTCACCCCCATGGCGGGCGCACAAGGTGAGTTTGCGGGTGTGGCGATGATACGCGCGTATCACGAATCACGTAATGATGTGCAACGCACCGAAATTCTGGTGCCCAACACTGCCCACGGCACTAATCCCGCCACTGCAGTAATGTGCGGCTACACCGTGCGTGAGATACCCACCGATGAGCGCGGCAATGTTGACCTGGCGGCACTACGCACTGCCGTTGGCCCGCAAACGGCGGGCATCATGCTCACCAACCCTTCCACCTTAGGCGTGTTCGAGCAGAATATTAAAGAAATGGCGGGCATCGTACACGATGCAGGTGGCCTGCTCTATTATGATGGTGCGAATCTTAATGCCATTCTCGGCAAAGTGAAGCCGGGGGATATGGGTTTTGATGTGATCCATATGAATCTGCATAAAACATTTTCGACACCGCATGGCGGCGGCGGACCCGGCGCGGGGCCGGTGGGCGTCAGCGAAAGACTGCTACCGTTCTTGCCTATTCCCATCGTGGCAACGGATGGCAAAACCTACCGTTGGCTCACCGAAAAAGATCGTCCACACTCCATCGGCCGGCTCTCAGCCTTTATGGGTAATGCCGGGGTACTATTGCGTGCTTATATTTACGCAAGATTGCTGGGGCGTGAAGGCATGCAACGTGTCGCGGAGTTTGCCACATTGAATGCTAATTATTTGATGAAACGATTATCACAGAGCGGTTTTGACCTGGCCTTCCCGGAACGGCGTGCCACGCACGAGTTTATCGTCACCCTGAAACGTCAGGCCAAAGAACCGGGCATTACTGCCATGGACGTAGCAAAACGCTTGTTGGATCTTGGCTACCATGCACCTACTACTTATTTCCCGATACTGGTACCCGAGTGTTTGCTGATTGAGCCTACCGAAACTGAAACCAAAGAAGAGTTAGATGGTTTCATTGCCGCCATGACGCAAATTCTGCATGAGGCCAATACCGATCTGGCATTTGTAAAATCGGCGCCGCATACCCTGCCAGTACGGCGACTCGATGATGTCAAAGCGGCACGCGAGCTGGATTTGACATGGAAGGCTGCGCCTAATTAATCAAGATGGCCGGAAAAAACACTGGGTTCACTCGTATTTTCTGCGCCATCGGATACTCTGTGAAGGGCCTGAAAGCCGCTTATATCCACGAAGCCGCATTTCGCCAGGAGCTTGCGTTATGTGTGATACTCGCGCCACTCGGCGCATGGCTCGGCAATAACGGTGTAGAACGCGCTTTACTTGTCGGCAGCTTGGTGCTGGTGCTGATTGTGGAGTTAATTAATTCCGCAATAGAAGCAGCGGTAGATCGTCACGGCGCAGAGCATCACACCCTTTCAGGCCGAGCCAAAGACCTGGGATCAGCGGCAGTGATGGTGTCACTACTGAACGTCATCGTGGTATGGGCGTTGATTCTGCTCAATTGAACTATTAACCTAAAAACGGCAGTTGGAACCTACTACCGTTTAGGTTTAAGACGTTGGCAAAAACTCAATCGGGAATGTTGTTACCGTCACGGCCACATCTTTGCTGCCAAAATCAAACAACAATACCCGCGCCACAATTTTCTGTATCAACTCCGGCGCACTCATCTCGCTGGACACTACCTCACATGAAGTAACACCTCCAGAAGGATCTATGGTTATTTTCAGCACCACCTTACCTTGTAGCGTGGGATCTTGGCGTAAAGCCCGGTTATACAACGAATACAGTGCGTTTTTATTCTTATCAAACACCCATTGAATTTCTGCATCCGTGCGGGATGCCTTCTGACCTGATGCTTTGGCTGCATTAGCTGGCTTGGTCGCAGATTCAGATACCGCCGCCAGTGCCGGCGGTGCATTAACACGCGTGGTGGCACGCTCAGATAAACCGCCACCACTCGCTCCCTTACTGAGATTTGCGGTATTGATGCCCATGCTCGCGCCCTTGGTCGCCGCAACACCCGAGGTAATCATGGCGCGCTGCACCACCGTTTCCTTCCTGCTCGGCCCGGAACCGGTAAGATTTTCATTGCCAAGGGCGTTCGATACCACAGGTTTATCACGTATCGCCGCCAGATCATTACTTAACGCCAGCAGTCCAGTAGTCGCGGCCTTCTTTCTTGCAACCGCAATTTCAGCTTCACGTCTTTGCTGCTGCATACGTGCTATCTCTTCAAGATCCGGCTTGATCTCTGCCACCGGCTCGGGTTCCGGCTTAACTTTCAGCTCGACTTTAGGCGGAGGGGGTGGCGGCTCTTCTTTAACTGGCTCCACTTTCTTTTCCACAATCGGCGCCTTCACATCGGGCGGCTGATCTGGTAGCGCAGGGGGCGGTGGGGGGAGTTGCTGAAGTTTTTTATGCTCAAGCACCATTTTAGCCACGCGCTCGGAGATGGGCTGGTTTTTGGGTCGTTCAATCTTCGGCACATCAATCATCGGCAGGATGATTGAAAATAAAAAGAATAAAATTATCGCGGTCGCAATAATCCGTCGAAAACGGCGTTCGTCGCGCGGATCATCCGTCCAGGGTAGATTGGGCGAGTGATGGCATGTAATTGCCGTCACTTGTTCTGCCCTCCGACACCGGACGGTATTTGTCCTCGCACTTTTTGCACCACTGCCAGAGAAATGTTGCTGTAATTGGCTCTGGTGCAGGTCACCATAATTTTTCTCAGAAGTCGATACGGAATAGCTTTGTCACCCATAATAGTGATATCACCATCCACCTTTCCCTGTAATCGATTCGCCCGCCCCTCCTCATCCAGCCTGGATTTCAGCGATGCAATTACATCAGATTTGGCAGCCATCACTTCCTGCACAGAAGCAACTTTGACCCCCTCTACCATAATGTCTTTATCGCTCACCATCACCAGCACGTTCTTGCGCGGCGCCTTTTCGGTGATGGACTCCGGCAATTTTACAAGCTTGGTATTCGGCAGAACTTCCACTTCTGCCGAACTGATCACAAGAAAAAAAACCATGATTGTGAAAATATCGACAAGCGCAATCAAGTTAAGGCCTCCCCCGCCCTTGCTGCGCAAATGATTACGCTGCATACGTTTTGCACGGTGTGACATTTTCACTGGAAAATACTCCTGCCTTTCCAGTACTTCCGCTGTGCAAGGATGCACGAGTGTCGCCAGAGGCACGACCGCATGGATGCAGGAGGTAGAGCAACGCAAGGAGCAGTTGCCAAGGATGCCGGAAGCGCCCGCCATCCCTGGCGGGCGCATGGAAATATCCTGCGTGCGTTACTTGTCGGATTCATTTGGTGGCGCATCCCCGATAGAAATGTCCGGGAAAAGTTCAGCGGAGCTACCCTCCTTATTCCGTACAGTAGTATCTTCCCTGAGGGAATCCATCACCTGCACCAGGGTTTCATAAGCAATATCATCTTCGAGTAAAATAGATGCGTCGCGTTTTTTTGGAAAGCGTGACTTTAACTCACGCAACTGCTGCTCCAGGGAACGTATGTCATACCCTGTCTTCAGGTTGTCGAATTTTTTATAAAAATCTCCGTTCCTGTCAGCAATTTCGATTGAATTTTTGCGAATAATAACCTCAAGGGCAAGGTCTTCATCTTTTTTGGACGTGTCTTTTTCCGGAGTAGCCTCTGCCGCAGAAGGCATTTTTAACTCAAGGACTGTTACACGAGAAAAAACGGCGGAGATCAGCAAAAAACACACCAGAATCACCATCATGTTGATCATGGCGGTAAGATCCAGCTCCTCTGCATTGCGAGGCCCACGTGAGATACGGCGTTTCATGAAGGAGCCTTATTTTATGGGATTTTCTTTAATTATGTTCAACACCTTCACCGACGCCATTTCCAGACTATCTACAATTTCGACCGTCTTGGCCTGCAAAAAGCTATGGATCAGCAGCAAAGGAATAGCCACCAACAGACCAAATGCAGTGGTGTTCATCCCCACAGCAATACTTGCAGAAAGCAACGCGGCTTTTTCGGTGGGATTAGCATTAGTAACAGCGGTAAATGCATCAATAAGACCCACCACCGTGCCCAACAATCCCAATAAGGTAGCCACATTGGCAAACGTAGAAAGGTAGTGTGTACGCTTTTCAAGACGTGGAACCGTTTCCAGCAACCCCTCTTCCATTGCCATCTCAACATCATCATGCTTATGGGCAGTGCCAATCCGCGACAATCCATATGACAGAATATTACAAATAATGGCATCTGATTTTGACATGATCTCCAGCGCTGCCTTGTAATCACGACTCTTTAGCAACGGCAGTACTTTGTCCCACATCTGCCGGTTCTTGCTTTTGGTAGCAGCAAGATAAATATACCGTTCGGTAGCGATGGCCACGCCCAAAGCAAGTATCCCAAGAATGGGATACATAAAAATACCACCGTCCTGGAAAAATTTTATTGAATAATTAATACTGTCCATATTGTTCTCCTGCGTGGTACTGAATCACCCTCTGCTAATCGACATTTTACTGCAAAACTTAAGGAGTAATCAGAATAGATACTACTGATTCAGATACTTACTTGTCCGGCTTTACCGATCCACTCCCTTGAAGCAATTCATTTTGTTTCATTTGAAAAATCAAAGACTCCCTATTGATTGATGACAGCGCATCATTAATAAAAGGCGTGATAGGACGGCTGGACAAAGTAGGCAACGCCGGTTTTTTCCAAGGCACAATATAAAGCGCCTTTGGCATATCGGAATCACCGATAATGCGTGTTCCTTCAGATTCAATAACATCTTCCGCCGGGCACGACTGCATGGATGCAGGAGGTAGGGCAACGCCGGGAGCAGTTGCCGAGGATGCCCCAGTGCGGTGATCGGTCGCTCCCGGCATCCTGCCTCCCACGACACTAGTGCTTCCATGCACGTCGCAGGGATGCGCAGGAACCGCTGCCATGATCGCCACGGAATTACTCAAGCTCAAGACAAAAACCATAATATATAATCCATACTTAATCATGATTTGCCCTCAGCAACTTTCTGCGTGCTTTTGTGGCGCTTTTCCAAATCAGCAATCCATAAGCTCACCTGCTTATCCTCACTTGATATCACAGCCAGGTATTTTTTATAATGTTCCAACGCCATAGGGATATTCGCCAAATACAGATCATAAAGAATGCCCAGATTGATCCGAGCTGACTGATTACCTGAATCAATAGTCAATGCTCTTTCATACATCTTGCGTGCATCCTCAAAACGTCCCATATGGCGATAAAAAATACCCATTTGGTTGCAGGCTTCCGTTCTACCGGGATTGAGTTCGACTATCCTGAACAAAGATCGCTCCTGCGCCTCTTTTTCCTCTGCACTATTCCCTGCGCTACCCGCAAATACAAACCCATCACTTTTTTCAAATTTTCCATAACGTCCAGGGAGCAGCCTGCCTAACTCCGTAAAGCTAAGCCTCACCGAATCACCATAAACTCCTTTGAGGGCTCGCTGGGCATTCAACTCATGTATCTGAATCGCCTTTTCTTCAAAGGGAAAAACCTGTTCTTCAAGCAACAAATTATATTGATCCAACTCATCCTGATTCAGCCCTTCCGGGCGTTGCGAGTCCATCAGCGCACGACCAAAGTCACTGTATATTTTGGCGCTCTGATAAGTAGCCGCCGTTGCTATCTCTGCCACACCAGACTCTGCCGCGAGGTTATAAGCTTGCAAAGCCAGCTCCATTTTTTCCTTTTTAAGCACCAAACTCTCCTGCAATGGTTCGACAAGACGCGTATCCGTAAACGCATTGTGAACCGGCTCTGCCATTGAATAAATCACTTTTGCCGCCATTAAGCGAGTACGATCAGTACGTTCATCACCCCCGAGCCGATCTGCCTTAACGATTTCCTGTAACCAATAATCACGCATTTTTACATTATTGTTCTTATTATGTATGCCTGACAACTTCGCCCGCACTTCAATAGCTTGCTCTAAAGGACTGGGGAAAAGCTCGATATAGCGCTCATAAAGACGCATTGCACTGCCAGGCTCATTCGCTTTCTCATACATCTCTGCCGCCTGCCATGCAGCTTCCTGACGAATTGGCGCATCCTTATTGCTTAACATGACTTTTTCAAGCTCGGCCGCGGCCTGAAGAGGTTGATCCAACTCAAGATAAATATTGGCAAGCTGTTTCGATATATCCGGCAACAGCGGATGATCAGGATGCGTTTTCTGAAAATCAGCGAACAGGCGAGAGGCATTTTTAAAGTCACGCAAAGTCATATAACCTAACGCTGCTTCATAGTCAGCGGTAGTTCGTATGGTCGAGCCAGGTGTTAATTCCGCAACTCTCAGAAAATGGGCAATGGCTTCTTCTACTTTATCTAAAGCGCGCAACTTTTCCCCTTGCTTATATATTGATGCCGCTAAATGCTCAACAATATCATTTCTTTCTTTAGCATCAACCGGCAAAAAACCCAGCACTTCCACATACCCTGCTTCTGCCTTATCAAATAACCCTCGCTCAAAATCACTGTGCGCAATAATAATAGAAGCCCGTTGACGTAATTTATTCTCAACTTTTTCTCCAACTTTCAATATAAGACGTGCCGCGTATTCGGCCCTTTCATATTGCTTTAAAGAAAACAACTCTTCCGTGGCGGTCGTTAACAATGCGGGAACACGCGTGTCTTTAGGGTATCGCTCAGAAAAGCGTAATGCACTCATAACCCCATTACGTCGCCATACACTTTGTTCATATCCAGAAAGTTTTTTCTCGTATTGTTGATAAGCAAGCAATGCCGCATAACCTGCTTCTGCGCCATGATCATTTGCCGCCAGACTATATGCCACCTCTTCATAACGTATTACAGCTTCAGCATACTGGCCATTTTCATAAAGTGCCTCTGCAAGCAAGAAAGTAACTCCTGGAAGATGCGCTCCATCCTTGAAATTACTGATCAGCTCCAGGTACCATGAAATAGCTCTTTTATACGCGCTCTTATGCCTGGTTTGCTGGGCGTCCGCATGATAGTATCGCGCCAGATCTTCTATGTTCACTCTCAGAAATGCAATTATATTCGCACGCGCATTTTTATCTTCAAAAATAACATGATCAGAATAAGATTTAGGTATCGGCCCCGTCAATCGCTCTTCATACTGGCGATAAACTCTCATGAATTCTTCTTTTTCCCGCAATCTCAGCGTTGAAAATTCCGGATTTTTATAGGCATCTATTATTTTTTGCTGCAATAACACCGTTTGCGGATAACCCGGCGTTGATTTTACAAATGCCCTGTAACTCTCCACGGCATTACTAAGCCGTTCTTTGCTAATATTCAAATCCCCCAATTGCCTGTAAATAAGAAAGTCATACGAACGTGCACCCTTCTTTGCAAGGTAACTGGCAATAGAATCCGCGCCATTCATGTGGTAAAAACATAAACTCACCACATGCAGAGTATCTTTTATAAAGTCCTGCTCACTGCGTGATACGTAAAAATTATCTGCCAATACATTTTTTGGTGATATTTTTTTATCCAGGATAATAAAAAATGTATCAAGCGCATCCATATACTTATCTTGCTTATAGAGCGACCAGCCATATTTATAAGTCGATATCTCGTAGAATTGTGATTTTTTCCATGCCAGTATTTTCTGATAGGCTTTTCCCGCTTCGGCATAATCTTTCAGCGTAAAAAGAATCTCGCCTTTCCTGAAATAAATCTCATCAATATTAGCCGCTCGGGGATAGCGTAGCGAAAATTTTGTTAATGTATCGAGGGTTTTTTCATAATCGCCATTTTGTTCATAGGCTTTTGCCAACTGATAAAGAATATCTTCATCCTTTTCTGAATCGGGATTATTCTTCAATAAATCTTCATAGAGTTTTATAATAGCCTGGCTGTCAACACCAGTGGCAACCCCTATGGCCAAGGTATTTTTATCCGCACTATCAACTCGGGTAGTTTTTTTATTTTCCTGATCAAACTTATCCGACACGATCAATTCTGCATCTTCCGCAGAAAGGTCTGCCAATGTCCGCATAGCTTCCCGCTGCACAGATTGATTGCTGGATGATTCCAGAATTGACTGGTAGCTTTCCTTGGCTTTTTCCCTGCTGCCATCAATAGCTATATCTTTTTCAATAACTACCGATTTACGCTCCATACTTTTGAGTGTTACCCCATCATTTTTCACCTGTGCGCAGGCCATCATCATCAATAACGGCGTCAGGATAAACAAGCGTGTAGCTTTCATCTATTGATCTCCACGCTCTGCGGCATGGCGATAGACATTGGCCGAACCAAGACTAGCCTGTGACAAATAGTCGTTCAAACTGGCCTTTCTATTTTCCAGCCAGGTACTGGCGAGGCTTTTTATATAGCCATCAATTTTAATTAGGGTATCGTCTACTTCTGCTATTTTTACAGAAATTTTCCCGGCATATCTTGCCGCCACAACATGACTTAATCCATAATCACTCAAAGTCTCCTTTTGCGAGGCCAGCACATTACGAAGATCCAGCGCTTCTTTGTATAAAGATACTGCTTGACGAAACTCTTCATCGCGCATATACCATGGAAAATAACGCGCTTCCGGTAAATCTGATGGCTGCATAAGAAAATCATTCCATTGATTCTCTTTCAGCACGCCCTTGGCAAGAATACTTTTTGTTATTTTTCCAGCACGCGTTGCTTCTATTGCAGCAGAAAGAGCGTCAATCTCTAACTTATACAAGGATGCAGCATTCTGGTAATTAGCTTGAGATTTCTTATAAGACTCCAGCTTGAACAGCGTTTCAGGAATCATTAACAATGCTTCCTGTACTTCTGATTCCCTTATATCTCCTTTCTGTAATTCAAACCAGGGAATAAGCGCACGCTGATGCCGCCCCAATGTAGCTTCAGCGAAACCTAATCCCAGCAATGCCCGAAATGAGAAAGGGCCATTTATTCTGATTTTTTCGAAATAGCCGATTGCAGAATCCATATCGCCAGCCTGGAGATAAACATAACCCAGCACCAAATTCGTTTGGTCTTGCAACGCACGTCTTTCACTATTCTGAAAAGATTTGGCACTGATTTTTCGAAGAATACTAATCCCTTTCTGGGGTTGGCCATTCTTGAGAATCGCCACACCCAGGTTATGCTGACCATACCAGCTCAATGTATCGACTTCTCCTTCACCATCCAATCTTGGCAAGATTTTTTCCGCCTTGAGAAGCTCATTTTTATCTATCAATACATTCGCCAACAAAAGATCTTTTTCTTTTTTAAAATGGAACGGCAGGGCATCCCCCATAGAAGATACAATGTTATTTGCCTCTGCCAACGCACCTTGTTTATAGTGAATTTGCGCCGAATATAAAGCTGCTATATCCCGGGTTCTATGAGAGGATTTTTTATTAGATAAAATTTTTGTGAAAGAGCTTTGTGCATCATTATTCATGCCGTAGGAACCCTGCAAAATTCCCAAGAGCAAATCGCTGTCTTCTTCTGGGATATGGGTGTGCTGCATTCTTTCAAATGCTGCCAGGCGCACCATGGCAGGCAAGTAATTTCCCTGATAAAAATATAATAAAACCTCACCAAAATGCGGGTCTTTTGCCCGCAAATGAACAATATCAGGGGCAGGTGCGGCAATGCCCAACCTATAGAAAGCAGACAGTGCAAGCAACATCACCAATTGAAGGATAATAATGTACTTAATGCTCATGCTCGACGTGATCATTGTCATTAGCTACCTTAACGATCTTCCCGTATTGTCATGTCAGGGGTATTATCCTGAAGGAAATCGGAAACTCCCAAGGTGAAGACTTTTGCTTTTTCTGCTTTATTGAAATTATAGATAACACTGCCACTGTATTGTTGGGTGTCAGATAATTTTCCCGAGAAAATTGCCTTTAAGGTATGAAGCCCTGCATCTAAATTACCTGTATAGAGACGATAAAATCCACCTTTTTGCATTGCCTCTTTTTCGTCTGTGGTATAGCTATGACCCGATACCACTCTGCCGTCCAGTTGCAACTCAACTGACTCCAGTTGAAACCGTGGCAACTTATCCGTCGTCAGAAATACTGCCACCTGCGAACGCTCCGGGAATTGCGCTGTCTCTCGCAGCACCAATAACTCACTGCTTATCTCAACCAGGCTTTTTTTCGCCGCCTCTAACGGGGCGCGTAACAATAGTAGCTCTTTGACTTGTAGATCATGCGGTCGTGGCGCTTCCTGACAATACCCCGTCACTGGCAAGGCTGCCATAATATACGTTAAACACATGATAGTAAATGATTTAAAAAGCATGGCGCAACCCTGTACAAGCCTGTCGGGGCAACTTATCTGTTGAGTGACCCGTGCTGTAGTTATCGGCCAGGCAGCGCCGTCCTTGACTGTCACTCTATGCCGCTCACAAGGGGGCGGCTGAGTCTGAAATCCTGCTATTACTATGCTGTTACTATTAAAGCGAGCAGGTATAATGCTTCACTCTAACTAACTAACGGGAATATGCTATGCCTGCGCTGATCTGTGGTTCCATCGCCTACGACACCATCATGGTGTTTCACGACAAGTTCAAAAATCATATTTTACCAGACAAGGTACACATATTGAATGTGTCATTCCTGGTGAGCAGCATGCGCCGCGAGTTTGGCGGTTGTGCAGGAAACATCGCCTATAACCTTAAGTTGCTGGGTGGCAAACCCGCCTTGATGGGCACGGTAGGCACCGATTTTGGACCGTATGCGACCTGGCTGGAACGTTGCGGCGTCAGTCTGGAGCATGTAAAAACCATTGACAACACCTACACTGCACAGGCCTTTATTACTACTGATCTGGATGATAATCAGATTACCGCTTTTCATCCTGGCGCGATGAATTTCGCACATGAGAATCAGGTCGCCAACGCAAAAAAAGCCAGCATCGGCATCGTTTCACCCGATGGACGCGAGGGCATGATAACCCATGCCGCACAATTCGTTGAAGAAAACATCCCTTTTATCTTTGATCCGGGCCAAGGCATGCCGATGTTCGATGGTGATGAGTTGCTGACTTTTATTGACCAGGCCAATTGGGTAACAGTCAATAGCTATGAGATGCAGCTCATGCAACAACGCACGGGAAAATCACCCCATGAACTTGCCGAGCGCGTACAAGCGCTCATCGTCACATTAGGCAGTGAAGGATCACATATTTACACTGGCAAAAAACGCATTGATATACCCACAGCCACCCCTAAAGCCGTAGCCGATCCGACCGGCTGTGGAGACGCCTATCGCGCCGGTATCCTATACGGCTTGATGCATGATATGGATTGGGAAACAACGGGGCGTATTGCATCGTTAATGGGCGCAATAAAGGTAGAACAACATGGCACGCAGAATCATCATTTTGAACGCGCGCACTTCAATGCACGCTTCAAGGAGAGTTTTGGGTATTCGCTGTAACCGGCTCGGCAACAACATTGCCAACAAAGCGAATCGCCGCAAAACGCCGCTGTAAAGTTTTGCTGTAAAAGTCGGTCATGCGTACACCATTGCTATAGCGGATGCGGCTGTCAGGCGTGAAACTACCCTTGGCAGCCGCCAGCCACTCTTCATTACCCTGGGCGCTGATAACGCGCAGAAACGTATAAAGCGCCGAGTCGATTACCTCGGCGATCACCGCTTCATTGGGCAATGTCACCACTGCGGCAGGACGGGGCGCACTCTGCGCTGATGCCGCGCGTTGTGGCTCCCCCCAAAAACCAATATCACCCGCCTCATTAACCCGCGCTGATATTACCGTATCGTAATACCCCCCCGTATTAGCTCCACCAATAATATAGAGCCAGTCTTTGTAAGACACCACACTAAAATCTGCCAGCGGCAGGGGCAATGGCGTGGCGCTTTGCCACGCAGAAGCAACACCTTCTACACCGACTTTCAATTTCTCAACCGTATTCTGAAACACCAGGTTATTAATACCCCCCAGCGCATACACATGATTGCCATGCGCGACGGCTGACAAACCATAGCGCCCGGTTTGCAGCGATGCGGCACGACGCCACACTCTATCTTTGTTATCGTTAACAAGCTGCGTCCATTCCACCTCAGACTGGGCATCGCCTTGATTCTGCGCATGTCCGCCGATAACAAATATCGCATCGTTGCGCTGCGCTACCGCATGTACATAACGCGGCATGGTTAAAGGTTGCGATTGCAATGTCCATTGACTCAGGTGACCATCAGGCAAGATTTCTGCGCGCTCGACACTGTCAAGCAGCGCGCCGCTATAGCCACCGATTGCATAAATATAATTACCGACGATCGCCAGTCGAGTGCAGCGACGCGGATAAACCAAGGCGTTTTTTTCTTTGACCCAAGAGCCAAGATTACCCTCAGGTAATATTTCAGCGCGTTCAACGGAACGCAATAGATTGCTGCCATTCGCACCGTTTCCACCGCCTATCACATAAATGTATTTTTGATGGACGACGGCAGAGAAAAAACCGCGCCGTTCTTGCAGTTGAGCCGTCGCGCGCCAGGGTGATAACGCGCCATCCGGCATAATGCGCGCATATTCGCTAGATTTCAGAAAACGCGTGCCATCAATACCCCCCACGGTATAAATCACGCCATTCGCTTCGACACTGGCGGCACCGGCACGGGGACCCATCAAGGTAGATTGATTCTGCCATCCGGCAATCCATGTCGTCTGCGCTAACGCTAACGGGATAAAGGCGATATGCAGACAACATAAAATTGTATAAATTACTGCGCGCATGGCTTAGGGTTCGATACTTGATAATTCAAAAAAGTGTTGTGTTGCTATGAAATGCCTGGTGGGGTTTCAATCTACCAAGCATTTAAGCCTGCTGATCCTTCCCCACCCTATCCGACTCATTAGGCGGCTCTTGCGCATCCCTGCGCTCACCGCACTTGGGCATCCTGCCCGGCGCATGCTGGTGATCTTCCGCGCCATGTTTCGGCCCATGCGGATGAGCATGCACCAGATCACCATGACTGTGCAGATGTGAATGCAGAATAAATTTTTCCCGTATGAATTTAATCAATAACGCCAGACAGAATAAGGTAGCACCAAACAAGACAATAGTAGCGCCTGAAGCTGCATTAAAAATGTAACTTAAATACATGCCGGCAACGCCCGTGATAGCGCCAATAATAGTTGAATAAATAAGCATACGGCTGAAGCTGTCTGTCATCATGCGTGCCGTCATAGCGGGCATGATGAGCGTCGCGGCGATCATGGTGACACCCACGATATTCATGGAGGCAATCACCGAGAGCGTCAGAATAAATGAAAATATCAATTGCACTATGCCGGTTCTGATGCCGAATACGCGCGCGGCTTCATTGTCAAACGTGGAAAACAGCAGCGGTTTGTACATGAAAAAAATGGTGACCATGGTAAAGGCTGTCACCAACCCGACGACCCATAGATCTTCATTGGTAATGCCGAGAATATTGCCAAACAACGCAGCCTCAAAACTTTGGCTGAAGGTACGTACCTGACTAATGATGGCCACACCCAAGGCAAAAATAGCGGTGGTGACAATGCCGATGGCGGCATCCGATTTTATTTTTCCATCTTTGGTCAGCATGTTAATTAACAGCGCCGCCAGCAAGCCCATCGCGCCCGCGCCCACATAAAAATTAAGATTGAGCGTAAAGCCGACGACCGCACCACCAAAAGCGGCATGTGACAGACCGTGGCCGATATAGCTCATACCCCGCAACACAATGTATACGCCAATCAAGCCGCACAAAGAACCCACCATGAGTGCCGCCAGCAGGCTGTGACGAAAGAACTCATACGCCAAAGGCTCCATAAGGAAATCCAGCATCAGGTACGCTCCGCCCCGTCATTGTGCTTAAGATGCAGCGGTGCGCTGTTAGCGATCAAGAAGTGGCCTTGATATTCGACAATGATGATATCGCCACCATAGGTTTTGGTTAGAATTTCGTTGGTAAAGATGTCACGTGGCTTGCCCTGTGCCACTACCCCCTTATTAAAACAGATCACCCACGGCAGATGTGAGGCTACGGCATTGAGGTCATGCGTAGTCAGTAAAATGGTAATGCCTTCGCTGTTAATATCACCCAGCAAGTGCAATACATCATGCTGGGTTTTAATATCCACGCCGGAGGTTGGCTCGTCAAGCACTAACAGCTTGGGGTTGTTAATCAGGGCGCGCGCCAAAAATGCGCGCTGCCGCTGGCCACCGGATATATTGATAATATGATGATGCAGGCAATCATGAATACCCAGCTTGTCCGCCAGATCATGCACCCGTTCCCGTTCTTCTTTGGTGGGCCACGGCCAGATGCGGTTATTGGTGTAGAGCCCCATCAGAATCACTTGCTCTACCGTGACCGGAAACGTCCAGTCCACGCTTTCCAGTTGCGGCACATAACCAATCGTGCCGGGCGGCACCTTACTCACCGGATAATCAATTAAGCGTACATCCCCAGAAAATACCGGCTGTGTGCCGAGTATGGTTTTAAGCAGCGTGGTTTTACCGCATCCGGTTGGCCCGACAATACCGGCAAACTGACCCACGGGAATATCCAACGACAAATGCGAAAATACCACATTGTGTTCATAGCCGACGGAGACGTCGCTTAAACTCACCGCGATGCGAACATCGCTCGAACTAACTGCGATGCTGGCATCGCCTGGGCTAACAGCATGATTCACTTGGGCGCCCTACGGTAAAAGGTTAGTGGCATCAACAGTGGCAACGCACGCCGGCTGACCGCCCAAGGCCTCGGTCATAACCGCCATATTAACCACCATCATGCCTATAAAAGAATTTTTCGGCGGCGCGGGCAA
>JANOOA010000216.1:0-5508 GCA_031421115.1 Gammaproteobacteria bacterium
CAATTCCACGCGCTGCCAGACCGCCGAGCGAGGCTGCAGCCAGTTCGTAGAGCTGCGGGTCTTTGAGCAGCCAGGGCCCGAACGGTAGACCGAAGCCCTGCTTCTTCTTGGTAATGATCTGGTCCGGCAGAAAGCCACGAAGTGCCTCTTTGAAGAACCACCGCAGACGATGGCCTCGCAACTTGTAGTCGTCCGGCAAAGCGGCAGAAAAGTCCACCAATCGTTGGTCCAGCATCGGAAATCCGACAGCGATGTTCGCCAGGGCTGCAGTGCCCCGCACTTTGGGCAGGTCAGCTTCCGCCAGCGTGTACCGCCAGTCGTATGCCAGCTGCTGGTTGAGTGTGCTGGCACCGGCTGGCTGGTTCCAAACGGCAAGTTGTTGGCGTGCAGGATCTTCAACATCCACTGCCTGCAAGAATCGCGTCGTGAGGATGTTTTCTATCCCCATCCGGTTCAACAGGTTGTAGGTTTCCAGCCGCGCCGGCAACCCCAGTTTGGCCTGGGCCACGTAGCTTGCCACCTTGCGCAAGCCCGGCAATGACCGTGCCCAGGGGTTCAGCGCCATCGGCTCGATGAGCGAGGCACGCACCATCGCCGGCAAGTGGTCGTAGAAGCCGTACACGCGCTGCTTGGCATACCGCACATTGCCGCCGAAGAGCTCGTCGCCTCCGTCGCCGGCCAAAATGCGCGTCACCCCGTCGGCTTGCGCCATCGATGCGCAGTAATAGGCCGGTAACGCCGACGAGTTGCCGAAGGGCTGGTCGTAGCTGGCTGCGACCTTGGGTATGCCCGTCACCAGGTCGGCCGGAGTCAGGTAGTACTCGTGGTGCTCGGCGCCGAAGTGCCTCGCTGCCAGACGCGCGAACTCCATCTCGTCGTAGCCTTCGGCATCGAAGCCGATGGAGTAGGTGGCAGCAGGTCGTC
The DNA here is from genome assembly GCA_031421115.1 of Gammaproteobacteria bacterium. Classification (GTDB taxonomy): domain Bacteria; phylum Pseudomonadota; class Gammaproteobacteria; family Ga007554. The sequence goes on from JANOOA010000216.1 coordinate 925, forward strand.
CCGCAGCACGCCCGATCATGCCGGCTATGGTGGAGCTGTCGGTGCCGCCGCTGAGAAAACAGCCGGGCTTTCCGCCATCCAACTGCTCAGCGACCGCAGACTCCAGCAACTGCCGGAACTCAGCCGCACGGTGGTCGAAGCTGGCGGCCCGGGTGACAGGGAAGCTCGGTGTCCAGTAGGGTTCGACCTGCACCCGCACACCATCGGACCGCAGAACATGGCCAGGCGGCAGCCGGTGCACGTCTTTCCAAATGGTGCGCGGCGACGGAATGACGTGGAAGAAGAGGTAATCGAAGATGGCCTGGGGGTCTATCGTGCTGCCCTGGGCCAGGCTATCGGCCCGGGCTGCGAAGCTTACGCCGTTGCGGCCTTGGCGCCAGCATATCGTCTGCATACCGAAGCGGTCCACTGCCAGGGTTGTCTGTCCGTCAGGGCGACGGTGGCCGCAGGCAAAGTCGCCTCTCCAGTCGTTCGGCCGATCCAAGTGTTCAGGCGCGAAGCCACCCGATTGGCCGGTGGAGTCACCGGCTGGCTGGGGCGACCCCAACAAGAGCCAGTCAGCACCGGTTGTATCGTGCTGCGGTGGGCTGTCCGGTTCGAAGACGGGCATCGGGCTCATGAGTTGCGCTTCCAAGGACTTTGATCAGGTGACAAGAAGCAGGTGAGGTGAGTTCGCACCCACGGATAGATGCGGGCGGTGTGCGGTACCATGAATTGAATCGACGTAGCGACCAAGCGGACTGCGTCTGATCCTTGTTGAGCGGAGCGACTGGGTTCGGTGACGGCGTACTCGGGCAATCAAATCAACACAGCGTTAAACGAGGAGTATTTGTCGACTAACAAGCCCGCCTTGGCTATTCGGTGAGTGCATATTTTTGTTAATGAGATGTTTAGATAATATAATTATATTGTCAATTCCATCGTCCTCTGGAGGGCCCTTAAGTGAATGCCTCAGCTGTAAATCAAACATCCAATCTTGTCAAAGTGCGCGCGCCGGCAAGTCTAGTATTTGGATTTCTTGCGACCCTATTTTTCTTCAGTTGCGCATCAGCTCAATCATTACCCGCTGAATGCGGTTCTCTCCGTCCGCGCGACGGCTGGGGCCCATTTGACTACAGGCCAGAGAAGTATGCTCAAGAATCCACCTATGGCTCACATGCTGCTCGGTTGGCGATTGTTGAAAGTGTGCACTTCACGCCTCAAGTTGAAAACCTTGTTCGAGGCACGACCGCTGTTGCGCCTGGCGGCGATATTGCTTATACACTTACTAGATTTCCGAATAATCATAGAGCCCTTGTTGCAATGGCAAGACTGGCTGATCGCCGAAAAAACGACAAGCCGGACACATCGCCCTATACCATTGACTGCTGGTTTGAGCGCGCATTGTTTTTTGCACCAGACGACAATTTGGCACGTCTTCTCTATGCTGATTTTCTTTCCAGGCGTTCGCGTTTACCGGAGGCAGAGCAACTTTTAGCAATTGTTGTTGCCAGCATCGACGGCAACAGCGCGATTACCCACAACAATATTGGTCTCATTTATTTTGAGATGCAGAATTTTGACAAGGCACTGCATCACGCGCAAAAGGCAAATGAGCTTGGCATGAATAATTCTGCGGTACGAATCAAATTGGAAAAGGCGGGCAAGTGGCTTGAGCCGGCTTCGCAAAAGACCCAAGGCAGTGAGGCAGTGCCGGTTCGGCCCTGACAACGATAGCTATCGCTAGAGACAGGATTGTGACATTAATTCACGCTGATCCCGGCGCCCGGTGGGTGCGTAAAAGTTTTATAACTCAAAATTAGTCACGATATCTGACTTAACATTTCTGCAAATTGCCGAGTCCGTTCCTTCCGGGAGGTTTGCCGTGCCAAGGCGGGGTTGGCGACAAGCCCATCGCGCCAACTCGTAGCGACATAACCCTCGTCCCCGCGAATGATCTGTTCAAGCAATTTCGCAATAGCTGGGGTGTCATCGAGCCCGACTGTCCTGGAGACGCCGCAGGCCGCCAGTGCTGCTGCGGTATCGCCCTGTGCATCAGTCAGGCCCAGGATGGGCCGGCCCGACCGCAGATATTCATACAACTTTGCCGGTACTTGTGAATTGCAGTTTGCCGCCTGCAACAGCAGCAAACCGTCAGCGCGCATCATCTCGCTCAAAGCCGCACGGTAACCAATGGGTGGCAAGAGTTCCAGATAATCTAGAACGCCTTCCTGGGCTCCAAGCTGCCTTAACAAATCATCGGCAGACGAGGCTCGAAACCGGATCTTCAATCGTTCGGGTGTGATCGCCGCCGCGCGATGTAACTGCCCCAGTGCAGCGATCAATTTCGAGGGATCGCGCTCGCTCGGATAGATGACGCCGCTGTGCAGCAAAGTTTGCGCGCCGGGGTTTAGCGGGCCTTGCGCTGCCATCGCCGCCGCATCGACGAAGGCATCTTCGTCATACCCATTTTCCAGAACCTGGATACGCCCGTCAGCGGATGGATAGCGCACACGATATTCGGCCGCCGCGCTTCGCGTCGTGAACGTACTCAACACTGCGGCGCCAATAGCGCGGTTTTCAATCTCGCGAAATTGTGCTCGCGTGGTCGGGTCGGCCGGGTAGTCGGTTTGAGCCATGGGGTCTCGAAAATCCGCCACCAAAGGCACTCCGCTGAGGCGTTGCAATTCAGTACCGATCACCATCGCGGTTGCTATCGGATAGGTACACCACAAGAGGTCCGGCTTGAACTCGTCGATCAGGCGGCGACCGAGTCTCACGCCGTCAAAGCGCCAGGTGGCCCACCGATCGGGTCGTGCGAGTGCCGCTGGATACCGACCGGCAATGGAAAAATGCCTCGCGGTATCCCATGCCTGAGCTCTATAAACCTGAGTTTCGGGCATGACGTCGCCCAGTAAGTCCTGACTGCATCGCTCGTAGGCGCGTTGATGGGTTGTCAGTATGATGGGTTGCCAACCAAGAGCCGGCAAGTGTTGCGCCAAGCGCAAGGTACGCTGGATGCCGCTACTGCCAGCAAGCGGAGGGAAGTGATAGGCGATCATCAAGATACGGCGCATGGAATGGACGGCTGAAAATAGATATCAGTGAAAGTGACGCAGCGCCAATCGGTAACCGGGGTTCACAACCCCCATCAAAACAGAACAATTTTTCGTCATCTTGTTTCCTTCTCAATCACAGCACTTGCCGCAATGCGACTTGAGTCAATCCCGGCTTTGCGTGATGCGCGTCCGCAAGGGTGCAATCAGCACCGTGCCTAGTGGGGTGCATCAAACTCAATGCCCTGCTGACCTGAAAGGTTTGAATCTCGTTTCGTGAGCTATCGCGGATGCAGAGAAATGATGAACTGAGGGCTGACGCCACAATTCTAGCTGCCAGCCCATGGGCGCTGGCGGATCGGGATGGCTGGCGCAAACACAAGTCAGTCAACAACTATTCCCGCTGCGCGGCGTGGCGCTCGCAAGCCCTTGCAGCAGCACCGAAACGGTTGACATCCCATGGTCAAAGAACCGAACGTTCATGGCGACCTCTTGGGTGTTGGCAGGCAGACCCGGATCACTGCCATTCATTTTGATGGCGGCTGATGCGGTTTGCTGGCCACGAACTCCGGCAGCGGGTTGCGAACCCCTGGCGTGAGCTGCCTTGCCCAATGGCGGATCAACCTGGCCACGGCGCCTGCGAGCGGACGCCAATCCCGATGCCGGAGGTACGTGAAGACCTGCGACTTGCCATGGGGGCGGAGGTGCGCTTCGCGCCAGCAAAGCCCGGCGTAGGCGGCGATATCACGTTCGGTGTCATACCACACGCTGCCACGCAACGGACCTGGATCGGTCAATGGCAAACCGACCGCGAGTTCGAATTCCATCAGTGGTTGGTTGAAGCCTGCGCTGATGCACAGTTCGGCCCAGAAGTCGGTGCGACCGATCGTCGGCTCGATCACCCAGAAGCGGCCTTCGGTGTCGAGTTTGAGTTCCAGCGACACCGGTCCCGACAGCGCAAACCCGTCGAAGAATCGCCGGGTCAGCCGCATTACTTCGGGCGCGTCCACTGTTTCTGCGATCGTGGTCTGTCCGCGCGCGGGCGGGTACGACGCGATCTTGCGGCCGGCCATGCCGTGCACCACTCGTCCGCGGTCGAGCAGCAGAGCGCCGAAGTAAATGGCAGCGTCCCCGCCGGGGATGTATTCCTGTGCCAGGATCGGCAGGTCGTGGGCCTGACGCTGCAACGCGGGGATCAGATCCGCCGGCTCGTCGATCAACAAGGTCTTGAACGACGACAGCGGCCGAACCGGCTTGAGGATCACGGGATAGCGAAGCGCGGGTGCATCGGCCGGCCATTCGGGCTGCTCGAACACCACCGACTTGGGGTAGTTCAGGCCCTGCTTTACCGAGACTGCCTCGAGTTGGTCCTTGCGCTGCAGCCTGAGAATGGATTCCGCCTGGTCGGCCCAGGCAATGCAGTAGTCGACACGCAGCGCAGGCAGGTGCTGGGCGATCACCTCGACCTGGCGGTCGTTGATGGCCAGCAGCGCCACCTTGCCATGCATGGCCAGTGCCCGGCGCGCCAGGGCCAGTGCGGGCATCAGGT
>JANOOA010000217.1:0-3514 GCA_031421115.1 Gammaproteobacteria bacterium
GATAAGGTGCTGCATATCGAGCAGCGTTTGCAGAATGTGTATCTTAAAGACCATAGCAAAATATTCAACACTGCGCGCATTGAAGCGTTTGAGCTGGAAAATCTGGTGGATCTTGCGCTGGCGACCGTGGCCTCAGCATTAGCGCGCAAAGAGAGTCGCGGTGCGCATATGCGCATGGATCATCCGCAGCGTGATGACGTAAAATGGCTGAAACACAGTTTGTTTTTCAAGGGCGGCTCACTGGACTACAAACCGGTGCGCATGAAGCCGCTAACAGTAGAAGGATTCTCCCCAAAACCCAGGGTGTATTAAATGCGTTTTTCTATTTATCGCTACAATCCAGAAACGGATGCTGCGCCCACCATGCAAGCCATGGAGCTGGCAGACGCAGACATCACGCCTGACATGATGTTGCTGGAAGCGTTGCGCCTGCTCAAAGCGCACGATGAAAGCCTGACGTTTCGTCACTCCTGCGGCGAGGGCGTGTGTGGCTCCGATGCTATGAATATTAACGGTCGCAATGGGTTGGCGTGCATTACGCCGTTGGTTGATCTCAAGCAGCCGATTACGATTCGCCCGCTGCCCGGCATGCCAGTGATTCGCGATCTGGTAGTGGATCTCAGTCAGTTTTATCATCAATACCGTTCCATCAAACCCTACCTGGTGGTACACGACCCCGAGCCAGAAATGGAATACCTGCAAACCCCGCAGGAACGCGACAAGCTGGACGGTCTTTACGAATGTGTGCTGTGCGGCTGCTGCTCCGCCGCCTGTCCGTCATTCTGGTGGAACCCCGATAAATTTCGCGGCCCAGCGGCGCTATTGCAAGCCTACCGATTCATCGCCGACAGCCGCGACCAGGCTACCGCCGAGCGCCTCGACGCGTTGGAAGGCCCCTACCGTCTGTTCCGTTGCCACACCGTCATGAACTGTGTCGATGTCTGCCCCAAAGGATTAAACCCCACCAAAGCCATCGGACAGATCAAGAAAATCATGCTCAAGCATCTGATTTAAAATTATTTTATTTATTTAAAATGTAGGGCGGGTGTAACCCGCCAAGCGTGCCGTCAGGCACTCATGAATCCTATTTAAAAGTGAAGCCATGCTAGATCGCCCCCGCCTCTATTGGCAATGCCGACGTGGCATGCTGGAGCTGGATATCCTGCTCCAGGGTTTTCTCGACACAAAATTTGATGCGCTTGCCATCGCAGAGCAGCACGCCTTTGCCGAACTATTGGATTACCCTGATGCAGTTTTGCTAGAATACATGCTCGGACGCATGATCCCCACAGACCAGAGAATTGCCAATGTCGTCACCAAAATCCGCACCCCCGTTGAAAGTTGAGTTGCGCCCGTCGCGGTGGTTGGCCAGCTTGATTCTGCTCGCCCACGGCGGTGCGCTGGCCGTATTAGTGCCGCTCACCCTGCCGATATGGGCGCTCGCGCCCCTGGTGGGATTAATTACTGGTAGTCTGATTTACACACTCAAAACCCACGCCATGTTACGCGGCCCACTCACCATTCGCCGCGTGGTCTGGGACAGCGACAACGACTGGTCGCTGCACGCCGCCAGCGGCGAGCAACTGGCCGTGCGCTTATTGCCCGGCAGCTACGTGCATCCATTGCTGGTCATTCTCAACTTCGAACTTGAGGCGCCGCCTCTCGGCACCACCTCGAGCGGCCACCTGTTTAATACCCGACGCCGTTCCATCGTCCTCGCCAAAGACAGCGCCGACGCCACCACGCTCCGTCAATTGCGCGCACGCCTGAACTTTTTCAGGCCGCAGAAGTAAGAGATTTATCCTAAGCAGCCTGTCGGACTTAGGGGGTCGCAACGAAAAAGCGGGAGGGCGAGCACAGTTTTTCGCAAAAATGAGGATAATAGTCTACTCTATTTGGCGATTTTTTGCGGAAAAATGGGCCGTCCTCCCACTTTTGCAGTAGATTCGACCTAAGTCCGACAGGCTGCTAAGGCAGCGATTCACCTATTTTTAACTAAGGAACGTAAACTGATGAAAAAGTATTTAGCGATGGCTTCTGTTGTTTCCTTTGCAAGCCTCTGGACAGTTCAGGTGCTGGCTCTCGATCTTGATACCGATAAGAAACGCTTCAGCTACATCGTCGGCATGCAGGTTGGTCAGCAAATCAAGGGCGACAATATTGATCTGGACGAGGCAGCGTTCATGGCGGCCATCAAAGACAGGATGACAGGTGCAAAATTACAAATCAATCCAGCGGATATTCAGGCGACATTGACCCGTATCCAAAAGCAGCGCGAGATCGATATCGCTAAACTTGCCGAGACCAATCAGGCCGCAGGACAGAAATTTCTTGCCGCCAACAAGGATAAGACTGGCGTAAAAACCTTGCCCAGCGGCGTGCAATACAAAATCATCAATCCCGGCACAGGCGCATCACCTAAAGCGAGCGATACAGTTGAAGTGAATTATCGCGGCACGCTGATTGATGGCGTGGAGTTCGACAGCTCTTACAGCCGTGGCCAGCCTGCCAGCTTCCCGGTGAATGGAGTGATTAAGGGCTGGCAAGAAGTGCTGCAAGTCATGAAAGAAGGTGCTAAGTGGCAGATCGTAGTCCCGTCAGGGCTCGCTTATGGCGAAAATGGTGCAGGCGGCGCCATTGGGCCTAACGCCACCCTGATCTTTGATGTCGAATTGTTGAAGATTGTGGCGCAATAATTTGTTTATCCTGAAAACGGTGATTGAACTGCAGAGGCCGCAGCCCTCATCTTACAAAGGCACAGAGGAAAAACGAGATCCTGGCGAGATAAAGCAAGCCAGGGTCTTTCCTTTTGCCTCTATGTGATTCGTAGCGGGTAACCCTTTGATAAGCGCAGGGTGAACGGATTTACTCCTGCCTGAGGTTGGAGGTTGATTGCCCACTGTGTTCCACATAGAGCTGTTTCTTGTCTGTTGAGATTTGGCATCTTATGGCCTTTTGTATGCTTAACAGGGTATTATTTCCGGGGAAGGGGCGGGTGGTGCGGGCAGGTCTTTTTGTGTATAGGGAATCGTAATGGCGTGTTGCTTGAAGGCTTTCCATATTGCAAGATAAAGATCGGAGCGTACGTTGGTGATGCCGGCTTCGGGATCATTGATCCACACGCTCATTTCCAGCGTAATACCGGTGTCACTGAAGTCTTTTAGAATACAGCTCGGCGCCGGATCACTGAGAACGCGGCTATGCTTGCGCGCGAGGTCGAGCATGATCTGCATGGCGCGCTCCGGGTCATCCTGATAACTGATGCGTAGCGCCAATGAAATGCTCATGTTGGGGTTTGCGTAACTCCAGTTAATCACTTCTGAGGTGATCAATTTCTCATTGGGGATGAGGGTGTCAGAGCCATCACGCGTATGCACTACAACGTAGCGGGCGCGCATTTCCTGTACCCAGCCGTAGGTGTTGCCGGTGGTGATAACATCACCCGGTCGAATCGAACGATCCATCACCAGAATAAAACCGCTGATAAAATTACTGGCAATCCTCTGTAAGCCAA
>JANOOA010000218.1:0-26277 GCA_031421115.1 Gammaproteobacteria bacterium
ATCAACAAACATGCCACAGCAATTGCAGCGGCCATGATTGGCACGGTGCAACAGGTCCTGGTTGAAAAACACAATGCAGATGGCAGCATGTCTGGACTCGCCGAAAATAATCGTGCCGTGCATTTTGCAGGGAACATGGCGTTAATCGGGCAGCTTGTCGATGTACGTATTACCGAGGCATTACCCAGTTCATTGCGCGGTGAATGGATGGCTGAATGGATCAAAGTGCCGCAGGCAGAAGGCTGCGATTCCGCGACACAAGCACTGCCCGCCGCCATGCCCTGCAATCGTTCCGGCGTCCTTTGAATACACCGGCACCCACGCAGACAACCGACTTCACTCTCGAACCCGCCGACAATCAGCGCCTGGCAAATTTAGGTGGACAGTTTGATGAACACCTGCGGCAAATTGAGCGTCGCCTGGGCGTAGAAATTAACAATCGCGGCAATGTTTTCCGCGTGATCGGTGATGCCGTACCCATCCAGGCAGCGGCTCAGGTATTACATGCCCTGTACAACGAGACCTCACATACGACACTCACTCCAGCGCGGGTGCATTTATTTTTACAGGAGTCTGGCATGGATGCATTGATTGACAACGCGTTGGAAGACGCGCCTGAAGATATTAATATCCGGCTACCGCGTGGCGCAGGTGCAGTGCGTGGTCGCGGCTATAATCAGCAGCGCTACCTGAAAAATATTATGACGCATGATATTAATTTCGGCATTGGCCCGGCGGGTACCGGAAAGACCTATCTGGCGGTGGCGTGCGCGGTCGCCGCATTGGAACAGGAAAAAGTACGGCGTTTACTTCTGACCAGGCCGGCAGTAGAAGCGGGTGAACGTCTGGGATTTCTGCCAGGTGATCTGGCGCAAAAAATTGCTCCTTATTTGCGGCCTTTGTATGATGCACTCTATGAGATGCTGGGCTTTGAGCGCGTCGCCAAATTGATCGAGCGCAATGTTATCGAGATTGCGCCATTGGCGTATATGCGTGGCCGCACCCTCAATGAATCATTCATTATCCTGGATGAGGCACAAAATACCACCGCTGAACAAATGAAAATGTTTTTGACGCGCCTGGGGTTTGGTTCGGTGGCAGTGATCACCGGCGATGTTACGCAAGTCGATTTACCACGCCCGCGCCAATCCGGGCTGCGTCATGCCACAGAAGTGTTACGCGATGTTGAAGGTATCAGCTTCACCTTCTTTCAAGCAAAAGATGTGGTGCGTCATCCGCTGGTGCAGCGCATTGTCACTGCCTATGAATCATTTGAAGCAGACGCGGACACGAAAAATTAGCCGTGGGCACTATCGAGATAGATGTGCAATACGGTGATGACCTGTCGGGCGCAGAATGCGCTGGCCTGCCAAATGCCCAGCAGATTACTGCATGGGCTGAAGCGGCGCTGACCGGGCTGCGTAACGAAGCGCAATTAACCGTGCGCATTGTCAGTAGCGCAGAGGGCGCGATGCTTAATCAGACCTATCGCCACAAACCAGGCGCAACCAATGTGCTGTCATTTGCGATAGAAGATGCTGATGAATTACCCGTGCCCTTGCTGGGTGACATCGCAGTATGCGCGCCGGTAGTAGAGCGTGAAGCCCGCGAACAAGGTAAAGCAGCAGCGGCGCATTGGGCGCACATGGTGGTGCATGGTACGCTGCATTTGTCAGGCTATGATCACCTGAACGACGCACAGGCACAGGAAATGGAGTCACTGGAAACCCAAATTTTAGCAGGACTGGGCTTCCCCAATCCTTACGCCTGATCTTTTCAATGGTAACAACAAAAAATGGTAACCATACAAATATGAATGAAGGACGATCTGGCAACGGGCCAACACACCGTTCCTGGCTGGAACGATTAAGCCATGTGTTATTGGGTGAACCGAAAGATCGCGAACAGCTAATAGAGTTACTGCGTGATGCACAGCAGCGACGCCTGCTGGATTCAGATGCCCTGGCCATGATCGAGGGTGTGCTACAGGTTTCCGAAATGCAGGTGCGCGACATCATGGTGCCGCGCGCGCAAATGGTCGTCATTCAGCATGATACGAGTCTGCAGGATATCTTACCTATCCTCACCGAGTCAGAGCACTCCCGCTTTCCGGTGATTGTTGAAAGCCGTGATGAGGTGATCGGTATCTTGCTGGCCAAGGATTTACTGGGTTACTTTGTGCCGGGACGCCATTCAACCTTCAATGTGCGTGATATTTTACGCCCAGCGGGGTTTATTCCCGAGGGCAAACGCCTGAATGTTTTACTTAAGGAGTTTCGCGCCAACCGTAATCACATGGCCATTGTCGTTGACGAATACGGTGGCGTGGCAGGTCTGGTAACTATCGAAGATGTTCTGGAGCAGATCGTCGGTGAAATTGAGGACGAACATGATATTGATGAAGAATCATTTATCAACAAACACAGCGCCTCCAACTATACGGTAAAAGCACTGACACCCATTGAAGACTTTAACAATTACTTTGACAATGACTTCAGTGACGCTGAGTTTGATACGACTGGCGGGCTGGTGGTGCATGGTTTCGGCAGGGTGCCACGCCGGGGTGAGTCTATTACCATTGGTCGTTTTCGCTTTAAAGTATTGCACGCAGACAATCGTCGCGTCCATCTGCTGCAAGTTTCGATGGCGTCGCAGGAAGACGCTAACGAGTTGCGAGGAGATAAAAGCGAAGTTTCGTCCACCGCCAGCGAGGCTGAACACTACTCTGGGCAAAAGTAGTATTCCGCATCTACTGCATGTTTAACACACCTGACACCTCTTCAGTCGCCACCACATCATGGACAACATCATGGCGCGGTGATGTGCTAGCGCTGATCAGCGGCGCATTACTGCCCTTGGCATTTTCTCCGTTCGACATTTCCATAGTGGCGCTCCTGGCGCCCGCCGCGCTGTTTTTTTTGTGGCTACAGGCATCGCCCCGCCGTGCGTTGTGGCGTGGCTTGTTGTTTGGGCTGGGTATGTTTGGCGCAGGCGTGACCTGGATATACATCAGCATCTACGAGTTTGGTGGCGTGAGTTTGCCATTATCCATTTTCCTCATGTCATTATTTGTGTTGGTGCTGGCATGGTTTCCGGCACTGTGCGGTTATTTTGTAACGCGCTTTTTCACTGTCAGCACGCCGCTCAAACTATTATTGATATTCCCTGCCGCCTGGACACTTTCCGAATGGATACGCGGCTGGTTCTTAACGGGCTTTCCATGGCTGTATCTCGGACATAGCCAGATTGACATGCCGTTAGCCGGGCTTGCGCCCGTGTTAGGTGTGTATGGCGTATCCTGGGCCACGGCATTCAGCGCTGGGCTGGTGGTGCTGGCGCTGCTGGATACACGCGGCATGGTATCGAAATTACGCTACCTCGCCGTGTTAGCAGTAATATGGATTACTGCCGGACTACTGAACATGCAGCAGTGGACGCAACCGACCGGGTCGCCGCTAAAAGTCAGCCTGATTCAGGGCAACATTGCGCAAGATGTAAAATGGACACCGGACGTGTTAGTGCCCACTCTGGAACTTTACTTGCGCCTTACGCGCGAACACTGGGACAGTGACTTAATTGTCTGGCCAGAAACAGCTATGCCGCTGTTTTACCATGAAGCCAAGCCCTTCGTAACTGGCCTGGAAAAAGAAGCGCGCGAAAACGGGACTGATATATTATTTGGCCTGCCGGTGCTGGATGAACGCACGCAACGCTATTACAACAGCATGATGAGCGTGGGCAGTCATACAGCGTTTTATCACAAGTCACACCTGGTGCCATTCACCGAATATTTGCCGCTGAAAAATATACTGGCAGGCGTAGTGGATTTTCTGCAAGTGCCGATGTCCGACTTCAGCAAGGGCGGCGCAGACCAACGACCACTGGCCGTCGCGGGGCAAAAAGCCGCCATTTCGATTTGCTACGAAGCCGTGTTTGGTGAAGAAGTAATACGTCAACTGCCTGAAGCTACGTTGCTGGTGAATGTCAGCAACGACGCATGGTTTGGCGGTTCGATTGGCCCGCACCAACATTTACAAATCACCCGCATGCGCGCACTGGAAACCGGCCGTCCTTTGCTGCGCACGACCAATACCGGCATTACTGCCATTGTTGCTCCCGACGGAAAACTGCAAGCCTTAGCCAAACAGTTTGAAGTCCAGGTGCTCACTGGTACGATTCAACCCATGAGCGGCGCAACGCCCTATGTGCGCATCGGTAATTTGCCAGTTATAGTGATGTTGATATTGATCCTCGGTGTGACGATGCTGGTGAAAAAGCTGCGCTAGGATTTTTTCACCGACGTGCCAGGCCGGGTAGTAACAAGGCTGAGTATTACCGATACCACTATAATGGTCGCTACCACACCCAACGCCAGTAAAACCGGAATCTTGTAGAGATCTACAATCAGCATTTTGGTACCGATAAAGACCAACACCAAGGCCAAGCCATATTTGAGCAGGTGAAAGCGGTCGGCCACATCCGCAAGCAGAAAATACATCGCCCGTAATCCCATAATGGCGAAAATATTAGAAGTAAAGACAATGAAAGGATCGGTGGTTATTGCGAATATTGCGGGTATGCTGTCGACCGCGAATACCAGGTCAGAAAACTCGATTAAGACCAGCACCAAAAACAACGGCGTAGCATAACGCACACCCTCTTTTATCACGAAAAATTTTTCTTCGTGATATTCATCGGTGACTTTCATGTGGCCGCGCATCCAGCGCAACAGTGGATTCTGCTCAAGATCAGGTTCTTTATCCGCAAAATAGAACATTTTAATGCCAGTAACCAGCAGAAAACCCCCGAAAAGATACAGCACCCAGTGAAATTGGGTGATGAGTGCAGAGCCTGCCAGAATCAGCACCGCACGCATAACGATGGCGCCTAAGACGCCATACAATAATACCCGACGCTGATATTCTGCGGGCACGGCGAAATAGGCAAAGATCATCAAGAAAACAAAGATATTGTCTACTGCAAGGGATTTTTCAATCAAATATCCGGTGAAAAATTCCAGCGCTTTTGCATCAGCGACTTCGCGTCCCATCTGCCCATCAAGATACCACCATAATCCTGCGTTGAAGAGCAGGGCCAATGATACCCAGACAATAGACCAGCTTAGCGCTTCCTTAAAAGAAACCTTGTGTGCAGTTTTTCCGCCTAACATGAACAGGTCGACAGCCAGCATTATCAACACAAAGGCGATAAAACCTAACCACATCCACCAGGAGCCAATACTTCCAATTTCCATCAATACATCCTTTACGTGTAAAATTCAGAATCAATAACCCCTACTCGTTGTAGGGTAGCCGTAATTGGCCATAACGAATCGCTAGCACTGCGATAGCCAACACCAGAATAGCGGTAGACATTGCCACCACTGCCCAGGTGTCCATTTCTTTCATGCCGATAATAATGTAACGGGCAATCGCCACCATGGCGATGTAAAGCGGATAACGTATCGGCAGTTTGCCACTCTTGAAGTAAAGACCCACCATAGTGATAATTTCAAGGAAAATAAATAATAACAGGATATCTTCGAGCAATACCGCGCCCCTTGATATCATCAGCCATACTTCTTGACCTATCGCAACAATAGTGGCCAGCGTAATAATGGACAAACCTACCCACTCAATCAAATGCAGTGTGCGCACTACAGGGTGACTGCCGCTATACAACATATTTTTCTGGGAGATGTTATCTTTTAAATCGGGCATGATGTATTACTCTATAAATTACACGTGGGCATTAACTTTTCGCGCGGCACCCTACCCGCCCCCTAATTATCTCCCATAGCTCGATGCGTTAGAGTAGACCCGCCAGAAAAAGTTTCATGCATTTTTCTCGCAGGGTACCATCGATTATTATTTATGAAAAAACATTACTACAGCACACCGTGCGCTAACGCGCTTCGCCAAAGGTTGACGCCACCCTCATGGGTAAATCAAAGCAGCAGGGGAACGAGAAGGCAAGGGGAAATACTGCCTGTGACGCCAGACCACAGGCAATCCCTGACTTTAGCGAATGTTCCAGGCGCACGGAATACGCCCCCATCGACAACACAGCGGAGCGACGCATGAGTCACCCCACTGTGCAAGCCGGGACCTTTTTCCGTGAGAGTAATGGAATCCTGATTATACGCCAATCACTGATACTGATTAATCACACACCTCCCTTGATACCTTGCCACCACTACAGACTGTTTAATATACCAACAGCCTGATGTCGCACAAAATGGCATGAGTATTGCTGAAATTCATTATAGAATCATGGCATTTGTCGACACGGCACTATAAAGTAACGCTATGGTCATATAAGTCAGCGAAGATGCTCAGCATTGGCGCGCAAATACCGATATAGCTGTACCAGAAGGGGAATTCCCCTTCATAAACAGATAACGAGGGAGAAGCAACAATGAATCCATTGGTGGAGCTGCAAAATTTCGGGCAAAGTCCCTGGTATGACAACATTCAACGCAGCATGCTGAGATCCGGCGAACTGGAGCGCATGATCCGTGAAGATGGACTGAAAGGCGTCACATCCAACCCGACCATTTTCGAAAAAGCCATTAACGGCAGCAAAGATTATGACGATGCACTGGCACATTTGCTGGAACACGATCCCAAACAAAACAGCCGTGATTTATTCTTTAGCCTGGCGATAGAAGATATTCAGCAGGCCGCTGATTTATTGCGTCCCGTGTATGACCAAACTGGCGGGAGTGACGGCATGATCAGCCTCGAAGTGTCGCCCGACCTGGCCCATGACACCCCCAGCACCGTTGCCGAAGCACGCCGTTTAGCCGCACGCGTGAATCGTCCGAATTTAATGATTAAAGTGCCCGCCACCAAAGAAGGATTGCCGGTCATCACCGCACTCATTGCCGATGGCATTAATGTTAATGTGACGCTGCTATTCTCGGTAACGCGCTATGAAGAAGTCATTGAAGCCTATATCGCTGGCCTGGAGTTGGCGCACAAAAATGGCAAGCCCCTGCATAAAATCGCCTCCGTTGCCAGCTTCTTTGTGAGCCGCGTGGATACGCTGATTGACAAGCTGCTTGATGAAAAACTAAAGACCGCGCCGCCCGCGCAACATGTGCGCATCAAGAATGCACAAGGCAAGGCCGCCATTGCCAATGCCAAACTCGCCTATCAATCGTATGAACGCTATTTCTCAACGCCGCGCTTTGAGCAACTGCGCAAAGCGGGTGCGCATGCACAACGCCTTCTGTGGGCCAGCACCGGCGTAAAAAACCCAGCTTACAGTGATGTCATGTACATCGAAAAACTCATCGGGCCTGACACAGTCAACACCATTCCTCCTGCCACTTACAAAGCATTCAAGGAACACGGCAACGTGCGATCGACATTGCAAGACGGCGTAGACGAAGCCCGCGCCAGCCTCGATGTGATTCACAGCCTGGGCATTAGCATTGATGCCGTCACCCTGCAACTTGAAGATGAAGGCGTGGAATCATTCCTCGGCTCATTCAAAACATTACTGACCGCCATTGACAGCAAAGTTGCCGCAATGACCCCGCAAAAACTCGCCAGCGCATGACGCCGAAAACGGCGACAGCGATTGCCGCTGACATCTCAGCGGCAATCGCTGCGCCATTTACACTCCACACACAACGTCCGGTAAAAGGCGGCGATATCAACACCGCCTATGTCATTGCAGACCGTAGCGGCGCTCAATATTTCGTAAAATTAAACACTGCCGCCCAAGCCGCCATGTTCGAAGCCGAAGCGGCGGGATTACGTGAAATAGCACGCGCCAACATTATTCGTGTCCCACAACCGATATGCTTTGGTGCTACCGAAAACAGCGCCTATCTAGCGATGGAATATATCGAACTTGCTGGCAACACCACCACACAAAGCCAGGTGCGCCTCGGTCATCAGCTTGCACAACTGCATCGCGTCACTGCACCGCGCTATGGCTGGCAGATTAACAACACCCTTGGCACTACACCGCAAATCAACACCGAGCATGATCACTGGCCACGCTTCTGGTGCGAGCATCGCCTCGGCGTTCAACTATCATTAGCCGCACACCACGGATACACTGGCGCACTGCAACGTAAAGGCGAACAACTACTCGCAGATATCCCCGTATTCTTTACAAACTACAGACCCGCACCGTCTTTACTGCACGGCGATTTATGGTCAGGAAACTACGGCATCGACGCACAAGATAACCCCGTCGTTTTTGACCCCGCCATCTACTACGGCGACCGCGAAACCGACCTTGCCATGACCGAATTATTCGGCGGGTTTTCAGAAAATTTTTATCACGCCTATCGTGATGCCTACCCGCTGGACACCGACTTCAAGACGCGTAAAATCCTTTACAATCTTTATCACATCCTGAACCATCTGAATTTATTTGGCGGTAGTTATCTGCGCCAGGCGGAACACATGATTGACAGCTTATTGAGTGAGATTCGCTAAATAAGCGCTGATCGATACGCCACTTCGAACATACTCAGCTTTACCTGAACTTGTTCTAATAATTTAGGGGGCTTTTGGGTGTGTGGCATGGATAAAACCAAAGGTGCGCAAAAAAATGAAAATGCTCGCCACCGAAACAAGGCTGGTATTGATCCAAAATAAAAAGTATAGTTAAATCCAGCTTTAGATGACAGACTGATAAATTTTAGGTATTTTATTGGTGCCTACTTTTAGTTATGTTTATTAATCAGAGGAATGTGGCTTGAGTTTTAGCTCTTGGAGAGATTTCGAGAAATTCGAAAACGATGTGAAGTACAAAAATAGATTTATGCATTCGGCAGAAGCCAGAGATTTTCTTTCTAATATTAAGGAGACCTTGCCTGAACGAGAGAGAAGATTAGTATCTGGTAGTATTCTTTTTCGGTCACAAATAGGCTATGAAGAGCGCCCGTTTGAAGGGCAGGTAGGGATTTGTGGATTCCCACCCGAGAGAATGAAGCCAATTCCAAATAAAGCATGCGAAGGGAGAGCTAATCCAAAAGGAATATCCTATTTGTATCTATCGAATGAAGATAATACGAGCTTGTCTGAGTTAAGGCCTCATATTGGGCAATATATTTCGTTGGCGCAGTTTAGAACAAACAAAGATCTTAAAGTGGTCGATTGTTACTCAGTTAAAAAGCATTACACCTATCTTATGTGCATATTCGGTCCACCTTTGTCACAGGTTGATATTGGCGATGCTATTTGGTCAATGATTAACGATGCATTTACCAAGCCTGTTACAAACAATGAGACAAGCACAGATTATGTGACTACTCAAATACTAGCCGAATTATTTAAATCAAACGGCTTTGATGGGGCTTGTTTTAAGAGTGGCTTGGGGAAGGGGCATAATTATATATTGTTTGACGTGGATGTGGCAGATTTGACTAATTGTAAAGTAATGGAAGCAAAATCTATTTCATACAAATTTAGTGAGTGTGATGATAGATATTTTGGTGAGTATAAAAAATAAACATAATCAAGGCCAATTAACTCTGACAGTCCGATTCAAGGGTCAGCGATTCAAGGGTCAGGCCTTACATTTGACATAAGGGAAACCGAAAAACCGGGGCAGGCTTTGCTTCCTCTTGACTCCTTCTTAGGCCTTGCCGCCTTTGGTTGGCAGTTCGGGCATGGCACGCTTCATGAAGGTGTCGAATAAAGGTACAGTGAAGGCGGTATCACCATGCGCCGGGCTGTAAATCATGCCCTTTTTCATCAAGCTGTCGCGCAGGGGAGCTACGGCTTGCACCTTGACACCCAATACGGCGGCGATATCACCGGAACGCTGCGGGGCTGAGCCCAGCTCGGCTAGTGCGCGTAGATAGTCTTTTTCACGTGGCGTCAGTCGATCAAAGCGTACGCGAAAAAAATTGGCGTCGAGCCGTTCGATGATTCTAGGTGTAGCGCGTTGAACGTCGGCTAACTGTATCGGCGATTGCGGCGCATGGTTCCAGGATTGGTAGCCCCACTCTTGCAAAAAATACGGATACCCTTGGGTAAGACGCACAATTTCATCCAGTGCTTCGTCCGTGAAATCTACCCCCTCTTCCTGCGCTGGGTCTCGCAATGCCTGCCGCGCATCCTCTGGGGCAAGGGGACCCACTTCGGGAAAATCAAATAGCCGCTCTGCGTAGGACTTGGACTCCCCGGCCAAGCCAGGCAACACCGGCAAGCCGGCACCAATCAACACCAAGGGCAGTCGCTTTTGCGCCATCTTGTGCATGGCCATGATCAATGCGCTCAGCTCCTTCGCCGACAGGTACTGGATTTCATCCAGCAGGATAGCGACGGGGATTTTTCGATCTTGCGCTGCCTCGGCCACAGCGATGAACAGTTCAGGCAGATCAGCTTCCAGATCCCCGCTATCCGCAGTGCCACGTTCCGGTTCAATATCCAGACCAATTTCGAGATCACCGACAGTAATTTTTACGCCATTTGCAAAGCCTTTAAGCACACGCAAACTACGCCGCACCTTGTCACTGACATTTGACATGCGATCCAGGGACAACAGCAATTTGCGCAATGGCGGTGCCAGCAAGGCGGTGAGTGACTTGCCTTCATGCGCCTCGACCAAAATGGTTTTGTAGCCTGCCAACTCAGCCAGACTTTCCATCTCATTGAGCAGCACGGTTTTACCCACTCCGCGCAACCCAACCAATAAGGTACTTTTTTCCGCACGCCCCTCACGGATGCGCGCCAACAGCACCCTGACCCTGTCGATCAGGACACTGCGACCCGCCAGCTCTGGCGGCGGGGTACCCGCACCGGGCGAAAAGGGATTGCGGATTTCATCCATTGCCAAGTCTCCTTTGTTTTCACTTATATCTGCATTTATAGCAAAGTATAACAAATAAACTATAACAACAGTAACCTTTAATAAACCTCCTATAGAATAACGATCAAGGGTTGCTACCATGGCAGTCGGCCAACTGCGGATCTACAGATCCTGTGGCGAAGTGTTCTGTGCGGGTTTCTAGCCAACTGCCGACGTACATCCTGCCGGTTCAGCGCCAGCCACTGCAAAGCAATAATCGCACTGGCTGAATTAATCTTCCCTTCACGCATAAACGCGAATGCCTCATCAAAAGGCATGGTCAGCACCCGAATATCGTCCCCCTCCTCCGGCAAACCATAAATACCACCCACCTGCGATGCATCGACCTTGCCGCAAAATAAACTGATGCGCTCCGATGTACCACCCGGACTTGCCAGATATTCACACACCGGCAACAACGCCTGCAATGTGCAATTCGCTTCCTCTTGCGCTTCCCGATGCACCACCTGTTCTGCCGTTTCATCAGCGTCGATCACACCGGCCACAATCTCCATCAGCCACGGCTCACCTGGTGCAGATAACGCGCCTACGCGAAACTGTTCAATCAGTACCACCCGATCCAACACCGGATCATAGGGCAACACCGCCGCCGCATGCCCACGCTCAAACAACTCGCGTGATATTACACCGCTCCATCCACCACCAAACAGTCGATGCCGCACCTGATAACGCTCAATACGGAAATACCCCTGGTAGCACACTACCCGCTCCAAAATCTCTACATCGGCCTTGTTCATTGGCTACCCCTCACAAAAATTTTTATTGATTCCACTTCAACCAGTAAATAAATATATCCCCTCTCCCCAACCCTCTCCCGCCCTGCGGGAGAGGGGGTGATAATGCATTTTTGAATTAGAAATGGAATAAGATCCCTCACCGTGCTCGGGATAACAATACACGCCGAAAGCGGCAGGGACTCCAGCCCAACGCGGTCAAAAGCCTTTTGACCAGACATAAAAAAACCGGGCATTGCCCGGTTTTTTTATGTCTGGTTGTGTGCAGAAACTACTCCGCAGCAACCGGCTTTTGTGCATTAACAGAAGCCTCGGGACGATCCATCAACTCCACAATCGCCATAGGCGCATTGTCACCGGAACGGAAGCCGCACTTGAGAATCCGTAGATAACCACCCGGACGTGTCTTGTAACGCGGTGCAAGCTCATTAAATAGCTTGGTCACAATGTCACGGTCACGTAAACGCGCAAACGCTAAACGGCGCTTGGAAACATTATCAATCTTCGCCAAAGTAATCAAAGGCTCCGCTACGCGGCGCAGCTCTTTGGCCTTGGGCAAGGTAGTCTTGATAATCTCATGACGCAGCAAGGATACTGCCATATTTTGCAACATCGCTTTGCGATGTGTGCTATTACGGCTTAATTGACGACCAGAATTACGATGACGCATTGTTAAACTTCCTTAAAGCAGTGACTTACCACAGATAGCGTTCACCTGCCGATGCCGCAGCATCTTTCACCTATTACTTAACAGGAGTGCTGAACAGCTTCTTTCAGCACTCTCAACACCCCAAATTAAACCGAGGCTTTTTCTTTCTTCTGCAAACCCGCAGGTGGCCAGTTTTCCAAACGCATACCCAATGACAAGCCATGGGCTGCCAATACTTCCTTGATTTCGGTTAAAGACTTCTTGCCGAGATTGGGGGTTTTCAACAACTCAGCTTCAGCGCGCTGAATCAAATCACCGATATAATAAATATTTTCAGCCTTCAGGCAGTTGGCGGAACGCACCGTCAACTCCAAATCATCCACCGGACGCAGCAAAATAGGATCGACTTCCATTTCCTTCACGGCAGTCTGCGACTCTTCTTTGCCCTTCAGATCAACGAACACATACAACTGTTCCTGCAAGATCGTCGCGGCGCGGCGAATCGCCTCTTCCGGATCAATCGTGCCGTTGGTCTCAATATCAATCACCAGCTTGTCAAGGTCGGTGCGCTGCTCAACACGGGCGCTCTCAACCACATAAGAGACACGACGCACGGGATTAAACGACGCATCCAACTGCAATCTGCCAATCGCATGGCCGGTATCTTCAGTGTTGCTACGGTTGGACGCCGGCTGATAACCACGTCCACGCATTACTTTGAGCTTCATTTTAAGCTCACCCTGCTTGGTGAGATTGGCAATCACATGATTAGGATTAACCAGTTCAATGTCATGACTCAACTCAATGTCACGCGCCAACACCGGGCCTGCGCCCTTCTTATTGAGCGTCAACCACGCCTCATCACGACCGTGCATACGCAACGCCAAGCCTTTCAGGTTCAGCAGGATATCAATAATATCTTCCTGAACGCCTTCCATGCTGGTGTATTCATGCAGCACGCCTTCAATCTCAGCTTCAACCACCGCACAACCCGGCATTGAAGACAACAAAATACGCCGCAACGCATTCCCCAGCGTATGGCCAAAACCACGCTCCAAGGGCTCCAGCGTCACCTTGGCACGCATGCCACTAATGACATGGACATCCACCAGACGCGGTTTCAGAAACTCGAATACCGAACCCTGCATGTTGTTCCTCTCTTATGTTAAGCGTGATGTACTTTATCCATCCCCAGTGCCCAGTACTTACCGGGGCGGGGCACATGATTACTTGGAGTAAAGCTCCACAACCAAGTTTTCATTAATATCGGACGGCAAATCACTACGTTCCGGAATGGCTTTGAAGACGCCCTGCATCTTTTCAACATCAACATCAATCCAGCTCGCAAAGCCGCGCTGCTGGGCAAATGCCAGTGATGCCTGCACACGTAACTGCTTCTTTGATTTCTCAGCAATGGCGATAACATCGCTGGGGCTAACCAGGTACGCAGGGATATTAACCTTTTTACCATTAACGGTAATGCCGTTGTGGCGCACTAACTGACGCGCCTCACTGCGCGAAGCACCAAAACCCATGCGATACACTACATTATCCAGACGGCGCTCCAGCAACTGCAACAATTGCTCACCCGTCGAACCTTTGCGGCGTTCGGCTTCTTTGTAATAAAGACGGAACTGGCCTTCCAGCATGCCGTAAATACGGCGCAACTTCTGTTTGGCGCGCAATTGACCTGCGTAATCCGTCAGGCGGGATTTTTTCGCGCCATGCTGACCAGGCGCAGACGTGCGCTTTTCAACGGCGCACTTTGCCGTATAGCATTTTTCACCCTTGAGAAAGAGCTTCTCACCTTCACGACGACACAAGCGGCATTTTGAACCAGTATATTTGGCCACAACTACTCTCCAACTTTGCTCTTAATTTAGACGCGACGCTTTTTAGGCGGACGGCAACCATTGTGCGGGATCGGGGTAACATCTGTAATGCTATTGACCTTAAAGCCAACAGCATGCAGCGCACGCACCGCAGACTCCCGACCGGGACCGGGACCCTTCACGAGAACATCAACGTTCTTCATGCCGAATTCCTGCGCAATGTTAGCCGCTTTTTCAGCCGCAACCTGTGCAGCAAAAGGCGTGCTCTTGCGCGACCCACGGAACCCGGAACTGCCTGACGTCGCCCATGACAAGGCATTGCCCTGGCGATCAGTAATCGTAATAATAGTGTTATTGAAAGAAGCGTAAATATGCGCAATGCCATCAACTACATTCTTTTTTACACGTTTACGAGCACGCGTAGCTACTTTTGCCATATCGATTTCCTAAACTGCTACTTCTTATAGGTTACTTACGTATCGCCTTGCGTGGACCCTTGCGGGTTCTGGCGTTGGTACGGGTACGCTGACCGCGCACTGGTAACCCACGACGGTGACGCAGCCCACGGTAACAGCCAAGATCCATCAAGCGCTTGATGCTCATGGACACTTCGCGGCGCAGATCACCCTCCACCTTGACCCTACTTACTTCTGTACGCAATGCTTCGATCTCGGCCTCAGTAAGCTCCTTGACCTTCACATTGGGCTTGATGCCTGCTGCGCCACAAATCTGGCGCGCACGGGTTGAGCCAATGCCATAAATGGCAGTTAAAGCAATAACCGTGTGCTTTTGCACAGGTATATTTACACCGGCAATACGAGCCATGCGTTCTCCTGCTATTGATACCCGGTAAAACTAGCCATTATAGTCGTCTGAGGGCCGGAAATCAATAAATACCCCACAGAGAAATACCAAAACAACGTCATTTTAACCTTGACGCTGTTTATGCCGCGCATCCAAACAAATAATGCGGACAACACCCTTGCGACGCACCACCTTACAATTGCGGCACATCTTTTTAACTGAAGCACGGACCTTCATCGCTCTTCTCCAACCAAACTATCTTAAATCTATCAAAGCGCAGACCAAAAATAACTGCCCAAAAAACTCATGTGTTCTTGAAAATCAACAAGAAAACCTGTCAAATTCCTTACAAGGACGAGGCTTTGACACCCAGCTAGCGCATCAAGCCGCCGCCGCCATACCCCTTGAGGTTGGCCTTTTTCAACAAACCCTCATACTGGTGTGACATCAAATGCGCCTGCACCTGAGCCATGAAATCCATCACCACCACCACGATGATCAGCAAAGAAGTACCGCCAAAGTAGAATGGCACCCCCCATCCTACAATCAAAAACTCCGGCAACAGACACACCACCGTCAGATAAATCGCACCCGCTACCGCCAAACGCGTCATGACCGTATCAATATACCTAGCGGTCTGGTCACCCGGACGTACACCCGGCACAAAGGCACCCGATTTCTTCAGGTTATCTGCCGTGTCTTTAGGATTAAACACCAACGCCGTATAAAAAAATACGAAAAATATAATAGCCGATGCGTACAACATGACATAAATCGGCTGCCCAGGTGACAGCATATTGGACAGATCCGTCAACCATCCCATGCCCTCGCCGGTACCCGCCATACCGGCAATCGTACCCGGAAACAGGATAATGCTCGACGCAAAGATCGGCGGAATCACACCGGCCATATTGACCTTCATCGGCAAATGACTGGTCTGCGCAGCATAGACCTGGCGGCCCTGCTGACGCTTGGCGTAATTTACAGTAATGCGCCGCTGCCCACGCTCAACAAAAATCACACCCGCAGTTACCGCCAATGCCATGACAAATAATGTCAAGACCATCAGCACATGCATTTCACCCGTCCGAGCCAACTCCAGAGTGCCACCAATAGCCGATGGCAACCCTGCGACGATACCGGCAAAGATGATTATGGAAATGCCATTGCCGATACCGCGTTCGGTAATCTGCTCGCCCAGCCACATCAAAAACATTGTACCGGCAACCAGTGTCAGCACAGCGGTAATCATAAAGCCATACCCTGGGTCTATCACCACGGATACGCCATTCATTTGCTGCTTCTGCAGCGCAATGGCAACACCGCCCGCCTGGCCAGTTGCCAATACAGCCGTCAGATAACGGGTATACTGGGTAATCTTGCGGCGCCCTGACTCACCTTCTTTCTTCAACTGCTCCAGCTTCGGCCACACTACAGTTAACAATTGCAGAATGATCGAGGCAGAAATATAGGGCATCACGCCCAAAGCAAATACTGTAAAGCGCTCCAGCGCACCGCCCGAGAACATGTTAAACATGTCAATGATAGTGCCGCGCTGTGATTCAAACAGCGCGGCCAAGGCATGCGGGTCAATACCGGGAACCGGTATAAACGTCCCCATCCGATATACAATCAACGCGCCCAGCAGAAAAAACAAGCGTTGCCTGAGCTCGGTAAACTTGCCCGCCGCCGCTAAACCACCCCGCGCCGTTGCACGCGAATCTGCCACTTAGGCCTCGACCTTGCCGCCAGCGGCTTCAATTGCCGAACGCGCGCCCTTGGTTACCGCAATTCCACTTAATTTCACGGCGATGTTGTTGATGCTACCAGACAGGATGACTTTGACGCGCTCAGCATTGAGCGGGATTAAATTCGCCAACTTCAATGCGGCCAGATCAACCACCCCACCCTGTGCGCCAATCTTCGCTAACTCACTCAGCGTCAGCTCAGCAGTCTTGTCCGCGCTCAATGAGGCAAAGCCTATCTTGGGCAAACGACGCTGTATGGGCATCTGTCCACCCTCAAAGCCAACCTTATGAAAACCGCCCGCACGTGCTGACTGGCCTTTATGGCCTCTGCCGCAGGTCTTGCCCAAGCCAGAGCCAATGCCACGGCCTACGCGCTTGGGCGATTGCTTCGCGCCCGGTGCGGGCTTAATGGTGTTCAAACGCATGTTAAATTTCCTCAACCTTGACCAGGTAGTACACCTTATTAATCATGCCTCGCACGCATGGCGTGTCCTGAAGCTCCACGGTATGGCGCATACGACGCAAACCCAATCCGGCCACGCACGCTTTATGCGATGGCAGCTTGGCGTTGGTGCTGCGCACCAAGGTGACTCTTAACTTCTTGTTAGTTGCCAGCATGACATTAACCCACTATTTCTTCGATTTTTTTGCCGCGCTTTGCTGCGACACTTTCCGCATCCGCCATTCCTGTCAAACCCTTAACTGTGGCACGCACCACATTAATTGGATTGGTGGAACCGATGCACTTGGCCAGCACGTTATGCACGCCAACCACTTCAAATACGGCACGCATGGCACCTCCGGCAATAATCCCAGTACCTTCCGATGCAGGCTGCATAAATACCTTGGATGCACCAAAAGAAACCGTGATCGGATACTGCAAGGTGTTGCCCCGCAAGCGAATCGACCGCATATTGCGGCGCGCATCTTCCATGGCTTTCTGAATAGCGGCAGGCACTTCACGCGCCTTGCCACGACCAAAGCCAACACGACCCTGTCCATCACCCACCACGGTCAATGCGGAAAATCCAAACTGACGGCCACCTTTTACCACCTTGGCAACGCGTCTCACGGATATTAATTTTTCCTGTAATCCGTCAGCCGTAGCTGGTGCATCATAATTTGCCATGCTCTTGGTTCCTTAAAATTCGAGGCCGTGTTCACGCGCGGCATCAGCCAACGCTTTCACACGACCATGATACTTAAAGCCGGAACGGTCAAAGGCAATTTTGGTGATGCCCGCAGCGCGAGCCTTCTCCGCAATCATCTTGCCTACCAGCGTTGCCGCAACCACATTACCCGTGCCCGTGAGACCCCCCTTCACATCGGCATCCAGCGTAGATGCACTGGCGACTACTTGCGAACCCGTGGGGGCAATCAATTGCGCATAGATATGCCGTGGCGTGCGATGCACGCACAACCGATGAACACCCATCTCTCTGATCTTTGCACGAGCTTTTTTGGAGCGGCGCAAACGTGATATCTTTTTATCCACAATACTTACCCTTAAGGCCTGATGGCCTTTACTGCTAGATCTTAACGGCCGTTACTTCTTTTTGGCCTCTTTACGGACAATCACTTCATCCGAATAACGGACACCCTTACCCTTGTAAGGCTCAGGCGGGCGATAGGCACGAATCTTAGCGGCCGCCAAGCCTACCTGGTGTTTGTCTATACCTTTAACCAAAACCTCG
This sequence comes from Gammaproteobacteria bacterium, assembly GCA_031421115.1. Lineage (GTDB taxonomy): Bacteria > Pseudomonadota > Gammaproteobacteria > Ga007554. Next base: position 18,304 of record JANOOA010000218.1, read on the forward strand.
GTTTGACTCGGGGTTTCAATTGAGATTCCTTTAGGCGCCTCAAAAACAATGGGGTGAGAAAACCCCAGCGTTAAATTCAATTTGGAACCCTGCACCTGGGCACGATAGCCAACACCCACCAGCTCCAGTTTTTTCTGGAACCCGGCGCTTACCCCTGTCACCATATTATTCACCAGCGCGCGGGTAGTGCCTGCCATGGCATTTGAAAATGTCTCCGCATCGCGCGGCTCAAACGTCAAAACATTTGCGTCTTGCGCCACTGCCACACCCGCCGGAACATCAAACACCAACGACCCCTTGCTGCCTGTAACGGTAACAAGTTGCCCCTGAATATTAACCTCTACCCCTTTGGGAAGAATAATAGGTTTTTTTGCAACTCTGGACATTTCAATACCTACCTTATGAAACTGTGCAAATCACTTCACCGCCATAGCCAGCAGCACGAGCCGCACGGTCGGTCATAACACCCTTGGACGTCGATACAATCGTGATGCCTAGGCCGCCCAGCACCTTAGGCACCTCATCTTTACCACGATACACGCGCAGACCAGGGCGGCTCACACGCTTGATGGTGTCAATTACCGGCTTACCTTGATAGTACTTCAACGCCACCACGAGTACGGGCTTACCATCGGTATTCCGCTCTGAAAATTCGTTGATATACCCTTCGTCTTTCAGCACTTTGGCAAGCGCCAGTTTCTGCCTGGACAAAGGCATGCTCACTTCAACTTTATTCGCTGCCGAAGCATTGCGAATCCGAGTCAGCATGTCTGCAATAGGATCTGTTAAACTCATGTAATCACCACGTTTATTTTAAGAGCACACTTTTACTTCAAGCTCTCGGCAACACTTTGCCCGAAGCATATTTACCCGCCAGACTTACCAGCTCGCCTTAACCAGACCGGGAATGTCACCGCGCATCGCCGCTTCGCGTAACTTGTTGCGACCCAAGCCAAACTTACGGTAAACACCGCGTGACCGACCGGTAATACGGCAACGATTACGCATGCGGGTGGGGCTGGCATCGCGCGGCAAGGCCATATACGCACTACGCGCCGCATCACGCTCTTCAGCAGAAATATTCAAATCGCGTATTTTGGCTTTTAGCTCAACGCGCTTGGCCGCATATTTCTTTACCGCAGCCAAACGCTTGACTTCGCGGTTAATCATGGAAAGTTTTGCCATTCTCTAACCCTTGGACCTTTATTTATTTGCGAAACGGAAAATTAAATGCCGCAAGCAAGGCGCGGCCTTCTTCGTCTGTCCTGGCGGTGGTTGTTATGGTCACATCCAAACCGCGCAAGGCATCAATCTTGTCGTAATCAACTTCAGGAAAAATGATCTGCTCGCGCACACCCATGCTGTAATTGCCACGCCCGTCAAAAGACTTGGGGCTCAGTCCACGGAAATCGCGGATACGGGGAATAGCCACCGTCACCAAGCGATCAAAAAACTCGAACATGCGTTCACGGCGCAACGTAACCTTGCAACCAATCGGCCAATCCTTGCGTACCTTAAAGGTAGCAACAGAATTACGAGCCAAGGTTACTACGGGTTTTTGGCCAGCAATTTTTGTTAAATCAGCCACGGCATTCTCAATGATCTTGCGATCACCCACCGCTTCACCCACACCCATATTCAGGGTGATTTTGGTGATACGGGGAACCTGCATGGCACTCTTGTAGCCAAACTGCTGGGTAAGCTGCTTGACCACTGTGTCACGATAATATTCTTGCAATCTTGCCATTGTATTTCCCGACCTTAAAACGTCCACAGCTTCGCTGCTGGACTTACATAACACGCCAACAGCTTCGCTGTTGGGCTTAAGTATTATACGTCAACAACTTCGCTGTTGGACTTAAAGTAACGTACCTTGCGCCCATCTTCCAGAATCCTGATGCCCACCCTGTCAGCACGTTTTGTGAGAGGGTTGAACAATGCGACATTGGAAATGTGTACCGACATCTCTTTTTCAATAATACCGCCCGGCACATTACGAGCAGGATTAGGTTTGGTATGCCGCTTTACAATGTTGACGTTCTCCACGACAACCCGGTCATTAACCAGCACCCGCAGCACTACGCCACGCTTACCTTTGTCTTTACCGGTAATGACGATTACGTCATCACCTTTCCTGATTTTGCGCATCTTTATATGTCTCGCTGCTTTACGCTTGAACTATTTCGCCGTGCATGGATGGCGGTTCTTGCGCATCCCTGCGCTCACCGCACTTGGGCATCCTGCCCGGCGCACAAGTGTGCCAGAGGCAGGGTGCCGAAAACGACCGCCGTCCCGTGCCTTACAGTACTTCCGGAGCCAATGAAACAATCTTCATGAACTGCTCGGTACGCAATTCGCGGGTTACAGGCCCGAATATGCGCGTGCCAATCGGCTGCAACTGATTATTCAATAATACCGCCGCATTACCATCGAAACGAATCAATGAGCCATCGGGACGACGCACACCGCAACGCGTCCTTACGACCACCGCATTGTAAACTTCGCCTTTTTTAACCTTGCTACGTGGCATAGCATCTTTCACGCTGACCTTGATAATGTCACCGATGCCAGCATACCGGCGATGTGAACCGCCCAGCACTTTGATGCACATCACTTCGCGCGCACCGCTATTGTCTGCCACTTGCAGCGATGATTCCGTTTGGATCATTGAACTATCTCCAGCCCATTTTAGAACTTAATTCTGCACATCTTGCCTGGCGTAACAACAGGGAACAAACCCCGTTACGCCACTTGAACAATATATGTCAGGTTACTTTTTCCAGAACCTTTACCAACCGCCAGGACTTGGTTTTAGACAGCGGACGACACTGCTGTATCTGAACCAAATCACCCTCACCGCACTCATTGCTTTCATCATGAGCATGCATCTTAGTCGACCGCTTTATATACTTGTTATAAAGGGGATGGCGCACACTTCGCTCTATCAGCACGGTGATGGACTTGTCCATTTTATTGCTGACAACACGCCCGGTCATTGCATGCGATACTTTCGCCTTTTCACTCATGAGACACTACCTGCTTTCTGGGTCAATTCGGTCTTGACGCGTGCAATATTTCTGCGCGCAACTCTTAGCTGATGAGGTTTGGACAATTGGCCCGAACCCCGCTGCATGCGCAGATTAAACTGCTCACGCAGCAAACTTATCAACTCTTGGTTAAGTTCAGCAACCGTTTTGCCTTTAAGATTTTTTGTTTCCATTACATCACCGTCCGCGTTATGAAGGCTGTTTGTACGGGCAATTTAGACGCCGCCAGCTTAAATGCTTCGCGCGCCACATCTTCCGCTACACCTTCCATCTCATACAACATCCGGCCAGGCTGAATTTGGGCTACCCAATATTCAACATTGCCCTTACCGCTACCCATACGCACCTCGAGAGGCTTCTTGGTAATGGGCTTATCCGGGAATACACGGATCCACACCTTGCCACCGCGCTTCACATAACGAGTCATGGCGCGACGTGCCGCCTCAATCTGGCGCGCGGTCAATCGACCACGGGTAAGCGCCTTTAATCCAAACTCACCAAAACTGACCTTGTTAGCAGTGGTCGCCAAACCACGGTTGCGACCTTTGTGCTGTTTACGATACTTGGTTTTCTTAGGCTGCAACATAACCCTGAATCCTCTTGTGTGGCCTGTTAATTATTGGAGGCTTTCTCAGCGGCAACGGCGCTTTCAGTCTTGTCGCCCTTATTAAACACTTCGCCTTTGAAAATCCAGACCTTAATACCAATAACACCTGAAGGCGTATGCGCCTCGGCAACGCCGTAATCAATATCTGCGCGCAGGGTATGCAGGGGCACACGACCTTCACGGTACCATTCGTTACGCGCAATTTCTGCACCACCCAAACGGCCACCCACTTTGATTTTGACACCCAAACCACCCAAACGCATCGCATTGGTGACTGCACGCTTCATGGCGCGGCGAAACATTATACGGCGCTCCAACTGCTGGGCGACGCTTTCCGCGACCAATGTAGCATCAAGCTCTGGCTTACGAATCTCTTCAATATTGATGTGTACCATGCCCGCAGGTATTTTCATCATCACTGCAACTTCTTTGCGCAAGGCTTCGATATCTTCACCCTTCTTGCCAATCACGATACCCGGACGGGCCGTGTGAATGGTGATGCGCGCGTTGCGCGCCGGACGCTCAATCTGAATCCGGCTTACGGATGCCTGCGACAATTTCTTTTTAAGAAACGCCCGCACCCGTAAATCCTCATTCAGATAATCAGGATAATGCTTCGAATCGGCATACCAAGTGGACGTCCAATCTTTAACAATGCCTAAGCGTATGCCTACCGGGTGAACTTTTTGACCCATGATTAATCTCTCAGGTTATTTCTTTTCGGCCACAGTCACAGTGATGTGACTGGTGCGCTTAAGGATACGACTACCACGGCCTTTGGCGCGCGCGTGCATACGTTTTTGTGTTGAACCTTCGTCCACACAGATTTTGGATACTTTCAACTCATCAACATCAACGCCGTCGTTGTGCTCCGCATTAGCGATCGCTGATTCAAGAACCTTCTTGATCAAGGCGGCGGCTTTTTTATCGCTGAACGCCAACAATTGCAGGGCACCGCCTACGGGCATGCCGCGAATCTGATCAGCAACCAACCGGCCTTTTTGAGCCGAGATGTGCGCGTACTTTAACTTTGCAAAGGTTTCCATCGCAAAACTCCGTTACTTCGTCGCTGCTGTTTTACGATCACCAGAGTGACCTTTAAACGTGCGCGTTATTGAAAATTCACCCAACTTGTGGCCAACCATGTTCTCACTAACCAACACTGGAATATGCAATCTTCCATTGTGTACAGCGATAGTCAAACCCACCATGCTGGGGAATACCATGGAGCGCCGTGACCAGGTTTTGATGGGACGCCTGCTATTGGCACTCACTGCCACCTCGACCTTTTTAGCCAGATGGGCATCAATAAATGGACCCTTTTTAACTGAACGTGACACGTTTCAATCCTCTTTACTGTTTACTTATGACGCCGACGTACAATCATGCCAGCAGTACGCTTGTTATTGCGCGTCTTGTAACCCTTGGTAGGCGTGCCCCATGGCGATACGGGATGACGCCCACCGGATGTCTTGCCCTCACCACCACCGTGCGGATGGTCAACAGGGTTCATGGCAACACCACGTACTGTTGGGCGAATACCCCGCCACCGTGACGCGCCCGCTTTACCCAAAGAACGCAGATTATGCTCTTCATTGCCCACTTCGCCAATGGTTGCCTTGCAATCCACGTGGATTTTACGCATTTCGCCAGAGCGCAAGCGCACCGTGGCATAACCACTTTCACGCGCGATAAGCTGCACACCCGTGCCAGCGCTGCGCGCAATCTGCGCGCCTTTGCCAACCTTCAGCTCGATGCAATGCACCGTAGCACCCACCGGAATGTTGCGCAACGGCAAGCAATTGCCCGCCTTGATAGGCGCCTCAGAACCCGACATCAAGCTATCACCCGCCTGCACACCCTTGGGTGCGATAATGTAACGGCGCTCGCCATCCGCATAAAGCATCAAGGCAATGTGTGCACTGCGGTTTGGATCGTATTCAATACGCTCGACACGCGACGGAATACCATCTTTGTCGCGCTTGAAATCAATCGTGCGATAATGCTGCTTGTGGCCACCACCCTGGTGACGCACGGTTATGCGACCTAGATTATTACGGCCACCGCTACGGGATTTTGGCTCAAGAAGAGGCGCATACGGCGCACCCTTATGTAATTGCGCGCCCGCTACTTTTACAACAAAGCGGCGCCCCGCAGATGTCGGTTTTTCTTTAACTAATGCCATGACTATGACCCTTTATACGCTGATCAGGAATTACTGTTGCGTTCCCATGAAGTCAATATCACTGCCTTCTTTCAGGGTGACATAGGCCTTCTTCCAACCGGAACGCTTACCGAGCCGCTGACCAAAACGCTTGACCTTACCTTCCGTATTACACACCTGAACTGCAGAAACCTGTACGCTGAACATTTTTTCAACGGCACCCTTGATCTCAGACTTGGTGGCATCACCTGCCACCTTGAAAACAAACTGCCGATTTAATTCAGCGACGCGCGTACACTTTTCCGAAACATGAGGAGCCAGCAACACCTTCATTAAACGCTCTTGGTTCATGCCAATGCCTCTTCAATCTTTCTCACGGCGCTCACCGTAATCACTACTTTCTCAAAACCCACCAGACTCACCGGATCAATCTGAGCCACATCACATACCGCAATCCGATAAAGATTGCGCGCAGCCAGATACAGGTTTTGATCCGCTACATCAGTCACAATCAACACATTACTCAGATCCATGGCCTTCAAAACACCCACCAGCTCGCGGGTCTTGGGCGCGGCGATTGAAAATGTTTCAACCACAATCAGGCGCTGCTGACGCACTAACTGGGACAAAATGACCTGTAGTGCGGCGCGATACATCTTCTTGTTAACCTTTTGCGAATAATCGGCAGTCACTGCGGCAAATGTTTTGCCACCGGTACGCCAGATCGGACTACGAATAGTACCGGCACGTGCGCGACCCGTACCTTTCTGACGCCACGGCTTGATACCACCACCGCGCACTTGCGCGCGGGTTTTTTGTGCGTGAGTACCGGCGCGCCCACCAGCCAGATAGGCTGTGACGACCTGATGCACCAGAGATTCGTTATAAGGCCGATCAAAGGTATCAGCAGATACCTGAACAGCGCCGATATCGGCACTGCCACTCGACTTCAAATTTTGCAGCTGTAATTCCATGATATTTCCTCTAGGGTAAGGCTCTTACACACCACGCGCTTTCATAGCGGGAGAGACGATCACATCACCGCCCTTGGAGCCGGGTACGCCGCCCTTAATCAACAACAGGCCGCGCTCGGAGTCGACCCGCACCACCTCAAGATTCTGTACGCAGCAACGTTCGTTACCCATCTGCCCCGCCATTTTCTTGCCTTTAAATACCCGACCCGGTGTTTGGCGCTGACCGATGGAGCCTGGCGCACGATGTGATAGCGAGTTACCGTGAGTAGCATCACCCATAGTGAAATTGTAACGTCTGATGGTGCCGGTAAAGCCTTTACCCATGCTAGTGCCCACTACATCGACAATCTGACCCGGCTGAAATGCATCAACCTTCAATGCCGTACCTGCAACAATTCCCTCACCCTCGCTGCCTTCGAGACGAAACTCCCAGAGGCTACGGCCCGCCTCCACACCCGCCTTGGCGTAATGACCCGCCAATGCCTTGGTAACACGGGATGCGCGGCGCTTACCTACCGTCACTTGCAAAGCGCGGTAACCATCGTTTTCCACGGTTTTCACTTGGGTAACGTAGTTAGCACCCACGTCGATCACGGTCACGGGCACAGAGACGCCCTCTGCGGTAAATATCCGTGTCATTCCACATTTGCGGCCGATTAATCCGATTGCCATATTCAAAACCTTCACATTAAATAGATGATGACGAAACCCGTAGATACCCAGGCTTCTGTTTAATCACGTCAACTTGATTTGTACATCTACACCCGCCGCCAGATCCAGCTTCATCAGGGCGTCTACCGTTTTATCAGTCGGATCCACGATATCCATCAAGCGCTTGTGCGTACGTATCTCGTATTGGTCACGCGCATCCTTATCGACGTGCGGTGACACAAGAATCGTAAATCGCTCGATTTTTGTGGGTAATGGAATCGGACCCCTTACCTGGGCGCCGGTACGCTTGGCAGTTTCAGCGATTTCACGCGCGGACTGATCAATCAGCCGGTGATCAAAAGCTTTCAAGCGAATACGAATCTTCTGGTTAGCCATCTTTTTTACTCAATTACCTTGGATACGACCCCGGCACCGACGGTGCGACCGCCTTCGCGAATCGCGAAACGCAGGCCTTCGTCCATGGCGATGGGGGCTATTAATGTGACGGTGACGCGTACGTTATCGCCGGGC
>JANOOA010000219.1:0-3666 GCA_031421115.1 Gammaproteobacteria bacterium
TACCGGGATCAACCAACGCATGTCACACTGCCTGGAATCACATTCTGAAATATCAACTTGATAGCCGCCATGGGCCTTGCAATTTTGTTGAACTGATGCCGCGACTCAAGTAAAGGATAATGCGTTGACCAAAGATTCCTGCTATCCAGATGCGCAAGCCAACTCTGCACAGAGACTCATGACCGTAGATGATGCTCTGTCGTTTATATTAAGCAAAGCCACGCCCCTGGCTGACATTGAAGATCTTGATATCTCACGCGCACTGGGTCGTGTCCTGGCGCGGCCACAAATATCTAGCCTTAATGTACCTCCCGCTGACAACAGCGCCATGGATGGCTATGCGCTTGCCAGTAGTGATATTGCTACTGACGGCGAGACGCGACTGCGTGTTTCGCAACGCATTGCCGCTGGACAAACCAGCCAAGCGCTGATCCCTTGCACCGCCGCACGCATTTTTACCGGCGCGCCGATACCGCTTGGTGCGGATTGCGTGGTGATGCAGGAACATTGCCGCGTGGATGGCGATACTGTCATCATTCGCCGTCCACGGATGGACAAGTGTCGCCAGAGGGTCGCATCCGGCATCCTGCCTCTAGCGACACTTGTCCATCCATGCACGGCGCAGGATGCCGGAAGCGACCCACACCCACTGCACGCTGGACAAAATATTCGCGCACGCGGCGAAGACGTTAAAGCAGGCGTTATCATTCTTGATGCAGGCATAAAATTGCGTCCGCAAGATTTGGGACTTGCAGCGTCTATTGGGGTTGCGCGACTACCGGTATACCGCCCCTTGCGTGTCGCCATCTTCTGTACCGGCGATGAACTGATGGTGCCCGGCACCGACCTGATGCCCGGAAAAATCTACAACGCCAACCGCTATACCTTGACCGGTCTGCTACAGGCGTTGCACTGTGAAGTAATTGATTTTGGTATCGTGCCCGATAACCTTGCCGCCACTCGCACAGCATTGACGGCTGCCGCACAGCAAAGTGATCTCATCATTACCAGTGGTGGCGTCTCAGTGGGCGATGAAGATCACGTCAAAGCCGCCGTTGAAGCACTGGGGCAACTCGACATGTGGCGCATTGCCATGAAGCCGGGCAAACCCTTGGCTTTTGGCAATGTTGATAAAACACCTTTTTTTGGCTTGCCCGGTAATCCCGTGTCGGTGTTCGCTACCTTCTGCCTGTTTGCACGCCCGTTCATTCTGCGCCGTCAGGGTATGATGCAAACCTTGCCGCAATCTGTTTTGGTGCGTGCCGACTTTGATTGGCCGCAGAATGGCAATCGCCGCGAATACCTGCGCGCACGCTTAAACACGGGTGTTGATGGAGTCACGATGGCGGTTATTTACCCCAACCAAAGCTCTGCTGCGCTGACTTCCGTGAGTTGGGCACATGGCCTTGTCTGTGTTACAGAAGGCACGGCCGTACAACGCGGACAAATGGTTAGCTTTATTCCATTTACTGAACTCCTTGCATAATGATCGCCCGCGAAAATATTACTGGCGCGATACTCGCAGGTGGCCAGGCACGCCGCATGGGCGGTGCCGACAAAGGTTTGATAGCATTACATGGCAAGCCGCTGATCACTTATGTTATTGACATCCTCACGCCGCAGGTCGGTAATCTCATTATTAACGCCAACCGCAATCTCGACCAGTACAACGCACTTGGCTACCCGGTCATTCAAGACACCTTACCCGGTCAGGCCGGGCCGCTGGCGGGCATCGCAAGCGCATTGCTCGCGGCAAAAACCAATTATGTGCTGATAGCACCGTGCGACTCACCATATTTACCCCATGACCTGGTAGCACGTTTGGCGGCCGCACTCACACAGGCGCATACCGAAATTGCCATGGCGCACGATGGCACGCGCATGCAGCCTGTGGTTGCCTTGTTGCAAAGTAATCTTGCTGAAGATATCCTGCAATCCATTAAACGTGGACATAATAAAACTGAACGCTGGATGACGAGTCGCCGTCTCGCGCTGGCTGATTTTTCAGACCAGCCACAGGCGTTTAAAAACATTAATTCTACTGAAGATATCGCATAATCTGAAACAGGTGAAAAGATCATGCTTATTAACATAACCTAAAGGCATAAATCATGAAACTCTATGACATATCACTTTCAGGAAACTGTTATAAAATTCGCCTGTTTCTTTCGTTGTTAGATAAAGAATATGAAATCATGCCCATCAATGCTACTGCAGGAGATAACCGCACTGCGGCGTTCCTGAAAATAAATCCGCGCGGGCAAGTTCCGGTGCTGGACGATCATGGAGTGATAGTATGGGATTCCACCGCGATACTGATGTATCTGGCGCGCCGCTACGCTGATGAGGGCTGGCTACCGCTCGATGCAGAAAAATTAGCAATAGTCGGCCAATGGTTGGCGGTTGCCCAAAATGAAATTCTCTATGGACTGGCACGTGCACGGGCCATGATTCTTTTTAAGCGTGCTGGAGACATGCAAGAATATCAAACGATGGGTACCGGTATTTTAGAGGTGATGGAAAAACATCTCGAAAACCGTCACTGGCTGGCATTGGATCACGTCACCATCGCCGACATTGCCTGCTTTCCCTACGTAGCACTTGCCCCCGATGCAGGCATCACACTGGAACACTATCCGGCGATACGGGCATGGATTAGCCGCATTAAGACGCTGCCCGGATATACCGGCATGCAAGGATTAAATTAACCTGAAACATACACCATGAAACCTATCTATATCTTTCGCCACCTTGAACACGAAGGTCCGGGATATTTCGCTGATTTTTTAGAGCAGCGAAATATCCCTTATACAGTGATCTGTATCGACAAAGGCGATGCGGTGCCTGAGAATATAAAAAATGCCAGTGGCCTGGTTTTTATGGGTGGCAACATGAGCGTGAATGATCCGCTGCCCTGGATTGATCAGGAATTAGCGTTGATCCGCCAGGCGGTCGCAACAGATACGCCGGTGCTCGGTCATTGCTTGGGTGGGCAGCTCATCAGCAAAGCGCTCGGTGGTAAAGTGACGGCTAATCCGGTAAAAGAAATCGGCTGGTTTGATGTGGAACAAGTGAATAATGCGGCGGCTCAGGAATGGTTCAAAGATCTGCCCAGGCGTTTCCCATTATTTCATTGGCACGGTGAAACATTCACTATTCCCAAGGGTGCAACGCGCATTCTGCAAAGTCAGCATTGTGCCAATCAGGCGTTTGTCATTGATAACATGCTGGGCTTGCAATGCCACGTAGAAATGACCGTCGACATGGTCAGGGAATGGGTACACAGCTCACCAAATGAACTTGCCAATCCATCACTCACGGTACAAAGTGCGGAGCAAATGACGGATGCATTACAGATGCGCATCAGCGAGCTGCATAAGGTAGCAGATGTACTTTATAGCCGCTGGCTGGAAGGCTTGAAGACCTGGTGATGCTGTTGCAGAAAATGCGGCGGTTAATCATAATCATCAAAACTATTCTGCACCCAGTCTTCACCCACGCCTTCCAGATCATCAAGACCGCGATAATCACTGCTGTCCACGTCATCATATGCCGCTGCAGAATCATCGGGAGGCGCAACGGTTACCAGCTCTAATGTTCCCCATGTTTCGACATCAAACTCCCCGACCGTGCCATCCGCGTATTGCACATCAATCGTGCCATCAT
>JANOOA010000220.1:0-3336 GCA_031421115.1 Gammaproteobacteria bacterium
GGTAGTGATTAACACCACTGCCGCAGTTAGACTCACCAGTCCGACCAACGCCCTGAACAGCACCGTTCCTGTAGCGGTTAACGGCACGACACCAACCTTCACCTGGGAGGCTTATTCCAGCACCGACGACTATGTCATTGAGGTGATGGACGCCAGCACGGGCACCGTGATCTGGGGCGGCTTTACCGGCACGGGAACTTCTACCACGAAAAACATCGTGATTCCGAAAACACAGCTTTCGGTTGGGTACAACTCTGACAGCAAGGCGACGCCAGCCCAGTTGGTGGTGGGCAAAACCTACCGCTGGAGGATCTATGCGAGCAAGAATCAAGTGGATGCACCAGGCTGGTCATTGATCTCGATGAGCGAAGACCAGATGGGTCTGATCACTATCCAGTGATGGGGCGCTGACGCGATCATCATTCAGCACGTAGGGCGCAATAACCGAAGGGCATTGCGCCGCATGCTTGTACCACGATACTACCACCATGCCTGATTACCGTCGCGCCTGGCACCCAGGTGGCACCTATTTCTTCACTGTCACAAGCTGCAACGGTATGGCAACGATTTGCTGACACGGCATGTTGACTTGTTGCGCGACACCGTGCGTTCTGTGCGGCGACGTCACCCCTTTACGATTCATGGCTGGGTAGTGTTGCCTGATCATCTGCATTGCGTGATCGAACTGCCACCAAACGATACCGATTTTGCCACTCGCTGGCCGCTTCCAGCATCGTGCGCCGCCCATGGATGGGCAAGTGCCGTGAGCGCAGGATGCGCTGGAGCGGCCCTCTCGCGGCACTCGTGCTTCCCTGTACATCGACGGTTGATCAAAATGGGCTTTTCCAAAGCGTTGCCGCGAACGGAGCGAATTTCCGAGGTTCGTGCACGGCGCGGTGAACGAGGTATCTGGCAACGCCGCTATTGGGAACACCTGATTCGCGACGAAGCGGATTTTCGTGCCTGGAGGCACCTACTTCCGAGACAAGGGGTCACGAGACAAGGGGTCAGGCCTTACATTTTACATTTTCCGCGAGACAAGGGGTCAGGCCTTACATTTTACATTTTCTGGGAAAAGGGATTGAAATGTCAAATGTAAGCCCGGTAGATGGGTGGAGCGTAACGCAACCCATCGAATGATGCCAAGGCCCGCAGATGCTGTGTTCGACTTATGGAAACATAAGATGAGCCCGCACGTGGGCAGGCTATTCCATGCAATCGATCTGATGCTCGTACACGATGACCAGTTTATGTGTGTTGGCTAGTTCTGTAATACGCGGCCAGACGCGCTGTAAAAACTGGTGAGGAACCTGTAGTTTCATGTTGCCGATGCGCAGGTGGATGACGCGGGGTGGGGGCTGGCTGAGCATTATCCAATCGGAAAAATCCGTGTCTTTGGTGACAATGACCAGGTCATTGTTGCGGGCGTAGTTCCAGATTTGGGTATCTGACCAAGCATCATCGTGATCGAATACGTGTTCATAGCCTTCGCCATGCCATAGATTAAAGCGGTAGGGCAGGTTCGCACAATCAGAAAGCCTCGCATGTCAGGCGACCTGAGAAAGGTCGTATCGTGTTTCCATCAAGTGAGCGGCGAAGCGCAGGCACGCCTTGATGTCTTCGGGTTCGAGGCTAGGGTACTGCTCAAGTATCTCCGCCTCAGAGTTGCCAGCCCCGAGGAACTCCAGGATAGTTTGGGCGGTGATGCGTTTTCCGCGTAGAGTGGGTTTCCCATTGCAGATGCCTGGGTCAATGGTAATTCTCCCGTCGTAGAAAGTCATGCTGGCAGTCATGGTGTGATCTCCTGTCGTAATGGGTATAGGCCAGTATATCGGCAGCCTGGGTGAAGTGATACCGTAATCTTCAGGAGATCGCTTCATCTTCCAGCCTGGCAGATACCATCTCTCTCCACCACCATTCAAGAAGCCCCCCGTTTGGCTAACCCGGCATTTCGCCATATGTAGGCTGGCATACATATACCATTCTGTGAACAAGGGATAATTTCCACATTAATTTAAAAAGTATAAATCGTTGTGCTTATCCGGTTGTCACACCCAGCGAGCGCTGTGCACAGCGCACGAATAATGGATGGCGAGGATGTTCGCCGCAGAAGACGGCAATGCACCGATATGGTGATCGTGCGCGTAGCGCACGCTACGCTTGCTGCACTGTGTCATGCGGGGCTTGTTTTATCTGACCGGTCTATCCTTCATCCTCCCACGGTTTTTTCTCCCGCCCCGCGACATCCCGGCTGCCGTGCATGACGGCGAGGATCAACACGCGATCAGTTTCCAGGCGGTACATCACGCGATAGCCTTGCACGATGATTTCCCGGAGCGTTTTGTCCTCAGCCTCGGGAATCATGCGGCCGCTTTCCGAAAAATCCCTTAGCCGCCGGGTGGCGAGCACGACCTTTTCGCCGAAGCGCCGGACATAAAACGCCGAGTCGCGGCTGATGTAATGCACGAGTTCATCGAGATCGTCGCGCGCAAAATCAGACCATTCAACCTGCATGGTTCAGGTATCGCTTTTCCATCTCCTCCTGCGAGGTGATTTTGCCCTCTTCAGCCGCCTGGAGCGAACGCGCCAGCTTCTGGCGCACATAGATGGCATACATGGCATCGTCAAACGTAGCCTGCTCCGGGAGGTGATCGGCGATATCGTGAACGATTTGTTTTACGGTTTGCATGATGAACTCTCCTCACGACGCTTGTTGAATCACGGTATCCAGCGCGGTTGGGCTGAATAAAATGAGACCCAACAATCGAGGGCGATGATGTTATTGAAACGTGCGCCTCACCCAGGTCAGGAACGGCATCGCCACCCGCTCCTGCGGCAGGGCGCGCAACTTTTCGATACTTGCCTGCTCGCATTGATGGTTCAACATGGCGCCCACGTGTAGGGTTGATTACACCGCGTGTTTGCTTTGCACTTTACGCTTGAGTTGCCTGCGTTCAATCATAAGTATACCCTAGCCAAGAGCGGCGGGGTTACCCCTGTACGCCGACATTGAAAAATGTCGGCGTACTCCCGAGGGGCACGGCACCAGGTCTTGCAATGCAACATCACCCATTTGAAACACCATTGCCAACAGATGTTTATGTGTTAATGCAAGATTTGACACCTTGGCCCCGCTGATTATATTAAAATATTGATTTTTATTGTTTTTATACCGCATGATACAATAACCAAAGGGCGTTGCACCTTACGGCGTGTACTGGAATAATGTCCCCTCACCCACTAAAGACCAATCAACATGAGCAGTAAACAACCCAACAAACGCAACATCCGCAAAACCCTGCTACGCCGTTTTGAGGGGCAGTTCGATCTCAAGCG
>JANOOA010000221.1:0-4521 GCA_031421115.1 Gammaproteobacteria bacterium
GCATAAGGCCTATTGATGTTGGTGAAGTCCCAGGTGCCGAGCAAACCGCTGGAGCTGGTGAGGGTGATCCGGGCCCAAGCAGCCAGGCTCTGATTGGTCGCGGCGCCGCTGTTTATCTGGTTGTTGTTGAAGAAAAAGACCAGGCCATCGCTGCCGAGAAAGGTCTGCAGCGCGCCCAGCGTGGTGTCCCAGGTATTCCTCTGGTCGCCGGTAAAGCCGGGGAAGGTGGTGCTGGCCAACGTTCCTGGATCGGTAGTCGTGCCGGTGCTGAAGAACGTGGAGCCGGAAACCCCGGTAGGCGTGGGATAGGCATTATCCATCCCCGCGAAGTTCCGGTTTACCGGGTTCCCGTCGGCACCAGTGGCCACCACGATCAGGTCCTTGATCGCGCCCGGTGTGGAAGTCACGTAGAACGGGCTGCCGGGACCTACCCCGCCGCCGTTTATTTGGTTGTTGATATACGCGGAGATGGGGAGAGAATAGGAATTCCCGTCCCCGTAGGTGACATAGCTCACGCCGGTAAGGTCGATGGTCGCAGCCTGAGCGGAGAGAACGACACCCATGCCGAGTATCGTCGCTGCGCTGAGTTGTTTAAGTTGGGCCTTCATGATCTTTCCTCAATAGGTTGAAGTGATTGTGTCTTGCATAAATACATACACAATTCGTGCCATATTTACTTTATCCATATAAAACAAAAAGATACAAATTATACCGGAAAGGGCGTGTAAAGAATCCCGACATTTTTGGGTGATATTTACACAGAAATGACGCCCATTTTTAACCTTTTCTAAGTAACCTGCTGATATTTAAGGCTTTAGTTTTATTTTTACGGTGTAAAGAAATCCGACATCATAATTTTTTTACACTTTCTTTTTTATAATCAAATGGATGAGCGAATGACGCAACGAACGGGCTGCCGCTGGCAGACTTGCGCCGATACGTCCCATAAAGACGGCTTGAGATGCGTTTTTTTGCCCAACAAGGCCCTCAAGCCGCTTTGCGAGGTGTTGCGCCTGCTCCCATGCGCCACTGGATTGGGAGAAGCGAATACCCTCACGCACATATCCGGCGAAGATCAATGGCGTCATCTCCGGCTGCAGTTGCAGCCCCAGCCTGGCTGCGGTGAGCCAAAACCGTTGCAGGGTTCGCCCCGCCTCGACATAGTCATCGATACTCCGCGGCTCATGCTCGGCCATTAATACGAAGTGAGCGGCACAGGCAATGCCGGGTATCAAGTCAAGTTGAATCCGCGGCGCCAGGGTGCCCGCCAAAAAAGTGTTAAAAAATTCGACACGCTTCCAGCTTTGCATTACCCAGCCCATCAGCCGGGTGGTAAGGGGGTCGAGCCCGATCGCCTGGTCGGGCACTTTGTCTTCGCTGAAACGCGCATTCCACTGGATAACGCTGCGGTGCACCTCGTAGGCCTCGCGCATGGTGAGGCGCAGCCTGGCGTTGGCGAACATCAGCCGCGCCGTGCGCCATTTACTGCCGAATCCCTCCAGCCACAGAACCCGGAAAGCGTCGCCCATGGCTGCTTCAAGCGCCCGCTTTTCTTCCGGCGTTAAGGGGCGGGTGCGCATTGGGCGGCGCTGCACGCTGCGCTTTGTAATAAACGGAATCAGCGGGTCCGGCTGGATCTGCGGGTCGGGCTCGAAAGATACATCGAAAGTGGGTGTGGTTTCCGGCAAATCCACGCGGCGCTGGATCGACGCCCTTAGCCCGTGGCCAGTGGCCGCGATGGAAATAGTCTCAAGCAAGGCCCCGAGGGCGATCTGGCTGGGGTGGCCGTCGAGGTCGTAAACGCAATGGTCGCGCGTATCGAAGCCGTGGACCACGAGTTGATAATCGTTTACGATTTCAAACCGCCACGGCTGGGTGTTATCACCACTCGGCGCCCAGCGCGCCAGATCGAGAATCTTTTCAATCACTGACTGAGGGGTGGATCCCATAACTTCAAGACTCCTCGTGGGCGCAGGGTTGGCCTGTTTGCCAAGATAGCGCTTGGCGATCGACAGCGCCAGGCGTTGCATGGGGTTGTTATTACCGCCAGGACGCCAGGTGCGCGCCATCGTGTTGCGGTAGGCGTCAAAGTGCAGCCCATGCGGAGCGGCGAGCATGTTGCCCCGGATCAAGAGAATTTTCAGTGCTTCGGTCGCCGCCACACCGGCGCATAACTGGCAGGCCATGATAGTGGAGGGGCCGCGGTGCTGGGCTAGATCCACGCGCGTTGGGTCTA
Organism: Gammaproteobacteria bacterium; assembly: GCA_031421115.1. Taxonomy (GTDB): domain Bacteria; phylum Pseudomonadota; class Gammaproteobacteria; family Ga007554. The sequence goes on from JANOOA010000221.1 coordinate 2,237, forward strand.
CCAGATAGCCAAATTGCAGGCGCGCCGGTGCAAGGCCGAGCATAAAGCGCAGCGCCTTTTCCTCTTCTGACAGGCCGTTCAGGCAAAAGTATTCCTCGAAGGTCATTTTTCCCGGCAAAAAGTTGAGCAGGGCGGCGCCCATCCCCAATGGGGCTGCGGTAATGGCAGGGATGCCCAGCCTTGTGCAGGCGGCGAAGGTGGCTTGGCGTGCCGAGAAGGCAAAAAAATCCAACCCGTCGACATAGAGATCCACGCCTGTAAAAAATTCCGGCAGATTATTTTCGTCGATGCCCAATGGAAAGGTTGTGATATTTACTTCAGGATTGATGTCCCTGGCCATCTCCGCGAGAACTTCGACCTTGGGTCGCCCGAGGGTGCTCATGGTGGCGCCGGCTTGCCGGTTAAAATTGGCCAGTTCAAAGGTATCGGGATCGGCAATATTGAAGGCGCCAATGCCGAGGCGCGCAAGCGTCAGAAGATGTATGCCACCCACCCCCCCCATGCCCGCAATGGCAACTCTTTTGCTGCGCAAAACGTGCTGTTCCGCCTCAGTGACCCAGCCGATGTTGCGGCTAAAGGCTTCGTCATAATCAAATTGAAAAGACATTATTATTCTGTCCCTTGCTGATACACCCTCTTATCCTTGCCATTTCGACCAGGGCATTTGAATTTTCATTCTAGTACATAAAAAAATTCTGGGTGATTTTATTTCGCATTCTGCTAAAAATCACTTGCTTGATTATATTGATGTTTTTCTGTCTCAATTTGGCGACAAAAAAACATCAATGTAATCAATTTTGATATTTCTAATCTACATGAGCTGTCTCCTGATTGAGACAAACACGATTCGCGCAAACTATAAAAAATATTTGTATCTATATGATTTTAATATTTTTAAAAATAATTGGCATGATTTTTGCTAAGTGCTTCTATTGGTTTTTTTAATGCTCAGGAATTCATGCAATAAATATAGGGTGCATACACCAAAACGACCTGGATTTCAGGCCACATCTTTCATAAATTCACATTGCGATGGCGCATGTAATTTATGAAATGTCCGGGTTCAATAATAAGCGCCAGAACAACGATGTTACTGCATGAGTTCCTGGCGCGCACGACCTGTAATGACAGGAGCAGTTCTTAATCCGAAGGATTTACACAAGAGTGTTGACATTATCAATAAAAGGGAATATATTCCCATTTATGCTGGATCCACCACAAAAGGAGCGGCACAGCGGCAGAACCCACCCTCCTTTTGTAATGAGGTAGCCACAAAGCACTTTGCCTTTTTGTGAATAATTCAGGTTATTAAGGATAGTCGGAGAGTTGAAAATGATTAAGGGAGCCATGGATACAGAAGTAAACGGTATGGCGAGAAGTATATTTAATGCGGATGCGCAACACTCATCGCCTGGGTGCCTGCCCACATCAGGCGCAAACAATATGAGCGAGTTAATTAAAAGTTTTTCACGGCACTTTGAGATAGTTTCGGCAAAAACGGATAATGAAATCAAGGAGTCGTGGAAACTGCGCTATCAGGTATACAGCGTAGAAAATCAGTTTGAGAAAGCAGCGGATTCTCCTGACCAGCTCGAACGCGATGAATACGATGCGCATTCTGCCCACAGCCTGCTGCTGCATCGCGCTTCGGGATTAGTGGTCGGTACAGTGCGCCTGGTTCTGCCTGATCCTCGCGGGATGGATGCTTTATTCCCTATCGAGGCGCATTGCGGGACAAGCTTTAATGAGGGGTTGTTTGATCGCGCTGCTTTGCCCAGACAGTCATTGGCGGAGATTTCTCGCTTTGCCATCTCAAAAGAATTTAAAAAAAGAATCCGTGATAAAAAACATGTATTTGGCTCGCCCGGTATTAACGAGGATGTAAAGCTGGAAATGGCTGACTTGGAACGGCGCCTTATCCCACACATCACCATCGGGTTGTTTGCCGCGATAGTGCGCATGAGCGCCGCGCATGGCATTACTCACTGGTATGCGGTAATGGAGCCGGCGTTGCTGCGCCTTCTGAAACAGTTCAGCATCCACTTTCAACCCATCGGCTCTGCTGTTAATTACCACGGCAAACGCTACCCGTGTGTCGCAACTGCTGGCGATGTACTGGCGCAAATGGAAGCCGGATGCCCGGAAATCTGGAGGTTAATTACCGACGACGGCAAAATCTGGCCTTCCGCATACTCACAGGCAGCTTAGTTTTTCCAAACATATATCCTGCGCCATGTCGAAAAGTACAAAAAATAACCATTTTTGTTGTCCCACCCCATTTCCAT
>JANOOA010000222.1:0-4040 GCA_031421115.1 Gammaproteobacteria bacterium
TGAATCATCGCGTTGGTGCCCGGCGGCGTGCCGCCCGCAAATGACCCCAGCATCGGCGCCTGGTCAAATCCATAGTTGGAATGGCACTTCATACATATTTGATACTCGCGGGTGACATAGGGCGCACTGACATCGGTGCTGCCGCCCACGCCCGGATCCCCGCGCTTTACGGTAAACACCTGTGGTTCACTGCCAAATTCGGTGCTCGGCCAGCCGCTTGGCTCCACGCCGGTAATGCCCCGCAACACACCGGACGCGAGGTTGGTGTGATGACGCTCAGGGGTTGCCGCAATCTGCGCTGCGGTGTGGTTGTGGGTTCCCTCGGAATCAGGAATGCTGGTATCTGCATTAAATCGGCGGTTTTTGGTCACGCGATGCGGGTTATGGCAGTCCGTACATTCAGCATGACGATTCTGCAAACCACCGCCTTCACCGTGTTTATTGACGCGGCTGGCCTTGCCCATATTAGCCGGCGACTCCAGGAAGTCTTTGCCGGCCTGTGGCTCGCCCGCTGAGCCAATATCGTGCCGCTCACGCCCGGCGGGCTGGTCACGGCTGGCAATCGGCATGCGCCGCGCCATGGTGGTAAAATCGGTCTTGATGTCCGGTACTTCAAAGCCGGGTTTTACGCCTTGCCCTTGCAGTGTGCCGCCATCCGTCGAATGGCAGGCATAGCAGGTTTCTTCAACAGCGGGATTACCCCCCTGTTTGAGGCGAGAACCATCTGCTCCGATGATAGTGGGGCCATCGCTGCCCTCGCGCAAGAGACGGCGCGAGCCTTGCACGGTATGCGGATCATGGCAATTCAAACACGCCGCCTGCCACACTGGCAGATCTTTGGGGAACTCGCGTAACTTGGCAGCCGCATCGGTATAACGCTCATTGCCCACCGCAGGATGCGCATGCGCCGAACCTACCCAACCTGCCTTATCATGACAACCCAGACAGATCAGATCATCTTTTTCATTGAAAACCTTATCCGTGGGTGGCTGCTGCTGCAAGCGGTTGACGCGCAGGAATTTAATGCTCTCACCCGAGGTGTCACGCAGGTGCGGATCATGGCAGGTGACGCACTCCACCTTATTATCTTCCAGCGGCAAGGTGGGCTTGACACCGGGGGTGCGGGTACCCAGATGGGATACCGTCATCGGGTCATACAATTCGCCGTCGCGCATTGCCTGCGCACTGTCATAGGTAAAGGAAATCGGGTGATCATTGCTTAAATCCGTGCCCAGACGGCGCGTATAGCCAGTGTGCTGACCGCGCCCTTCGGGAATTGTGTCATTCACACCAATGCCGGGGCCGGTAAAATCAACTGTGGCATTTTCAACACGATTTAACACGTTCACCGAACCCAGCGCCAGCGTGCCGTCATGACACGACAGACACAGCCGCGATTTGCCGCCGGGCTGCCCCAGATCAGTCGCATCCAGCGAGCCAGAGGTATAGGGCGTATACGTTGCGCCCGACAGTTTGCGGTTCCACAGCGGGGTCTGGGGCGCCAGCGTTGCGCCATGCGGGGTATGGCAGAACGCGCAGACTTGCGACTCACTGACAGCACTGGCGTCACGCGTAATGCCATCCGGCAGGATCGGCACGATAGCGGCAGAAAAATTATGTTTGGTATTGCGGATATCTGAAATGAGCTCAGCCTGAACGCCCACGGGGGCACTTACCACGAGCACGGCAGCGACGAGCACCAGCAAGGCGGCCACCCAACGTGGCCTTAATGCTCCACGGAATACCCCCCGTAAACTCATACCCCCTCTCCCAGATACTCAAACACTACCACACGTCCATTAAACATATCCGCCACGTAAATGCGACCGCGCTGATCGCTCCATACCCCTGCTGGCAAGAAAAACTGGCCGATGCCACTGCCCCCGCCACCCATCGGCAACAAAAGCTCACCCTGCGAATTGAATACCAGCAAATGATCGTAGTAAGATTCTACTACATAGATGTTTCCAGCGGCATCTACCGTAATCCCTTTCGGCCGTATCAAATCACCCACAAACAGGCCACGCCGACCAAACACCTGTAACACCTTGGCCTCAAGCCCTTGAGCCTGCTCAACCACACCCAGCACCTGAATGCGCGCATTGAGGGTATCTGCAACGTACAGCTTACCATCGGCAAACGCAAGATGTGTCGGTGAATTGAATTCGCCGGGCGCTTCGCTACGCTGACCGCTGCCCAAGGTAGCCAGCACATTACCGGCATCATCAAATACCTTGATCTGATGCTGATGGGTGTCAGCCACGTAGACACGGCCATTTACGGGGTCCCGCGCCAGACCGGTGGGATGTTTGAGCAAGCCCTTGCCAAAGCTGCCGACTGGCACTCCGGCGTTATTGAGACGAAACACCTCACCCAATCCCGCGTCTGCGACCAGCACCTCACCTTGCGCCCCCACCGCAATACCAATCGGTATTTCAAAGCGGATATTTGCTGCGGCCATCTCCCACACCAGGAGCTTGCCAGCTTTTTCGTCAAACACATACACCGCTTGACGACTGACATCGGTGATATAAACTCTGCCGTTGCTATCCACCGCGCCCGTTTGGGGTCGCTGCAGGATGACCGCCAGGCTTTTTTCCGAGAGCAGCCCCACCAGCCACTTCAAGGCCTTCAAACCCGCCTCGGCAACGCCACCGCTGTCGCTGTCGCGCTGAAAGTTCTCTTGCCCGGTCAGCTCACCCACATAACGATAACGCGGTATTTCGGGGGCGGGCGGCCACACCACCTGTTGCGCACCTTTCACTTCATAGCGCAACGTAGAGCGTGTCTCAGCGCAGCCCGTCAACAGCATACAAGCGGCCAGTCCTGCCCAGATATAGCAATGCCGCAAACCAGTCACCTCTAAAAATCCCCGCACATCACGTCTTTACTTAAGGCCAGCACCATTCACCTGGATTATGGACCAGGCCGCACAACACCCGCCCAGCCTGTAGAGCGCCCGGGAGACAATCACCGCGCGAACGGGCGCGAAATAAGGTTGTATGTGTCAAAAAGAAAACCTGTCCGGCGATGCTCCAGCAGAAGAAATGCAGCGGAACTTTCACCGCTCCCGCCCACTTTTTCGAGCGGCCCGACAGGCGGCTTTGCAGCCTGATGGCGCTGCATAAATCGCCTTGCCCAGCCTACAATGGGCTTGCGTGAAAGTCAATCTGCGCGGGATATGCGATCGTCGGGGCATATTGAGATTGAATACAAAGAGAAAACAGTAGTATAGTTACCTTTGAGGAGTATGTCAGGCTCCCACCCAAGCAAGGACTTTTTCAGCAACTGCCAGTAAAAAGGAGCGTGTTCATGAATGCCAGATGGATTAAAGCGGTACATGTATTATCCGCATGTATCATGATCTTACCCGCCTTGTTTGCCGCCGAAGCCTCTGCAAAACTAAACATAGTGGCGTCATTTCAGCACGATGCATCCATCGCAGCAGAGATTGGCGGCGATCGGGTGGAGGTGGCAAGCCTGACCACGGGGGTGCAGGATCCGCATGCCGTGGAGCCCAAACCGATACTTGCCGTCCTGCTTGGTCAAGCCGATTTATTAATCGTGAATGGCCAGCACATAGAAATACACTGGTTACCCATCGCCCTGGCCAACAGCAGAAACCCCCGCATTCAGCAGGGCAAAGAAGGTTACCTGAATGCCGCGACAGGAGTCACCCTCATACCCTATTCCAGGGAGGAATTGCAGGGTACGCCCTTTGCGTTTACCCTGGATGCGGGCGCCCATGAAAAAACCGGCAATCACCATTACTGGCTGGAACCGGCAAATGGTTTAGTCATAGCAAAGAATATCCATGAGAAACTGGCGCGGATGGATCCCGCCAACGCCGCCTATTACACATCAAACTACGAGACATTCACCACCAGGCTGCGCGACAGAATCAAGGACTGGGATGCCATGATGGCGCCCTACAAGGGCATGAAGGTGGTCAGCTATCACCGCGACTGGATTTATCTCACCAGGCGTCATGGCCTTGAAGTTGCCGCCCACATCGAACCACGCGAAACCATTCCGCCCAG
>JANOOA010000223.1:0-4026 GCA_031421115.1 Gammaproteobacteria bacterium
TACTCTCCCTGAGCGCATTGAAAAAATATGCAGGTTTGCTAACGACCTGGAAGGAAAGGGGTTTATTCATCCCGTTATAAAGGCAATAATATTGCATTTTATGATTGGCTACGATCACCCGTTTGTTGACGGTAATGGGAGGACAGCCAGAGCATTATTTTACTGGGCAATGGCAAAGCAAGGGTGTTGGTTAATGGAATTTATTTCTATATCAAAAATTATTAAACAAGCTCCTGCCCAATATGGCCAGGCGTATTTACATACTGAAACTGATGGTAATGATTTGACCTATTTTCTTATTCACCAAATAGATACCATTACGAAAGGGGTTACAGCATTACATGAATATCTAAAAACAAAGTCGCAGGAAATTGAAGAAGCAGAGAAACTGCTTGATCACTCGAAGGCCGAAGGCCAGCTAAATCACCGGCAACTGTCATTATTGAAGCATGCTCTGGAACATCCAGGCGCCACTTATCGCATACAAGAACATCAGGCTTCGCATGCAATTAGTTACCAAACCGCCAGAACAGACTTATTAAAAATGTCTGACCAATTAAATTTATTGCGGAAGAGAAAATATGGATCTTCTTTTGTATTTGTCTCCCCGCCAGATTTAAAGGCTAAGCTAGTAGAAAATAGGCTCTGACTCTATGTTCCTGTGCAATAGTACATTTACACCTGCGTGCCGATAACCCGTATACATAATCGCTCAGTAAAAAAGGTCTGTCGTATGCACTTCGGGGCGCGAATTATAGTTATTTTATGGTGCGCTCTATGGATTGGCGCCACTCCTGCTGCCCTTGCTGAAGATAGGATGGATGTTACGCATCTGGCGCAGCAACGTCTGGATTTTGTAGCGGCCGAACGTGCCTTGAAGCAGAGTAAAGTTACGGAATTTCAGCGCCTGCTGAAAACGCTGGCAGACTACCCACTGTATCCTTATCTGCTGTATCAGGAGCTGCAGCCGCGCCTTAATAAAGCGCCCATCGCTGAGGTGTATGGATTTTTATGGGTCTACGCGGATTCGCCGCTGGCGTGGCGCGTGTACGATGCGTGGCTACGCACGCTGGCGGAGCAGGGCCGCTGGCAGGATTTCATTGATGCTTATCAGCCTGCCAGCGCCGTGGGTGATAGTAGCGGTGAAATCCAATGCCTGTATCATCGCGCGCTCATAAATACCGGCACGAATAGCACCGATGTTTTTGCTGATCTGGATGCCGTGTGGCTCACCGGCCAATCTTTATCGGCGGTGTGTGATGGCATATTTGAAGCATGGCGCAAAGACGGTGGTTTGAGCGATGATCTGGTGTGGCGGCGTCTGAAGTTGGCGATAGAGGCGCGACAACCCGATCTGGCGCGACAACTGAGCCGGCTGTTGCCGCCTGCGGATCAGTTGTGGGCCGGCTGGTGGCTGGAGCTACGGCAATACCCGGAACGCGTTAAAACGCCGCCTGCATTTAACCTGCAACATCCCCAACTCCCGAACATTCTTGCTTATGGAATTAAGCGCTTGGCATTAAATGATGCGGTCGGTGCGGTGGATGTATGGCAGACCCTGCGCACCACGCAACCGTTCACGGCAGCGCACATCACCGCCGTCCATCGCAGTCTCGCTCTGGCGTTGGCGGTGCAGAATGACCCGCAAGCCAGCGTCTGGCTGGGGGCTCTGGATCGCAGCGATGAAGATCAGCGCGTGCGCGAGCGGCGCGTATTGCTGGCCATGAACAGTGGCGACTGGAATGCGGTGCTCACCTGGATTTCGCAACTGAGCATCGAGGAGCAGGCCTCATCACGCTGGCGTTATTGGCAGGCGCGCGCGCTTGAGCAACTGGATTTTCCTGAGCAGGCGGCCGCCCTCTACAGCCGTTTGGTAGGGCGTGATTATTACGGTTTTCTTGCGGCGGATCGCCTCGGTCAGTCTTATGCGCTTATCCATCGTCCACTGCTATTTAATGCCGCAGAAATGGCCGTGATAGAACAGGTGCCCGGCATTGCGCGCGCGCGTGAATTTTATGCGCTGGGGCGCGTGACCGACACGCGACGCGAATGGAATTACACCCTCCAGACTTTTGATGAAACCCTTAAGCTGCGCGCCGCCAAGTTGGCGCATGACTGGGGTTGGCGCGACGGCGCCATCTTCACCATCGCCCAAGCGCCACGACAAGACGATCTGGAGTTGTTATTCCCTCTTGATCACCGCGAGCACGTGGAATTGCGCGCCAAAGACAGCGCCATTGATCCCGCCTGGGCGTTTGCGATTATGCGCCAGGAGAGCGCCTTTGTGACCGACGCACGCTCCCCGGTGGGTGCGCTGGGCTTGATGCAGCTCATGCCCGCCACCGCACGCATGGTCGCCAAAGAGTTAAAAATGAACCTGAAAAATATCGACAACTTGCTATTGCCAGAAGTGAACGTGCGCCTAGGCTCCGCCTATTTGCGTACCGGGCTAGACCGCTTCGCCGCTAACCCGGTGCTGGCCACCGCCGCCTATAATGCCGGTGTCGGGCGCGTACGGCAGTGGATACCGGCCACCGGCAATGCGATATCCGCAGAATTATGGGTGGAAAATATCCCCTTCAAAGAAACCCGCGACTACGTGCGCCGCGTCATGGCTTTTACCATCATCTATCAATACCGGCTGGGTGGCGAACCCGTGTCACTGTCTAAACTGATGTTGCCGATAGGCGAAGAGCCTGTTTCTACCGTTAACGCCGAACCGCTTCTGGAGCCACCCCAAACCCTGCCCCCGCCCTGAAAATAATTTATTTTCAATAAGTTGTCGACACTTTATGGCCGCTCCGGACAGTTGCCGGGGCGGCACGTGCAGGCCATTGAAAAACAGAGGGTTTTAGTGCCATTTTTTGTCGATTATGGCCTCATTTAATAAGCAAACATGTGGTATAGTTAAAACAAATATTATTCTACACCCGTGTATGCCAGCCAATATTAAAGAGGCCTCTTTATGAAAATCACCAGCGACATGGTAGTGTCCATGCATTACGAGCTTACTGACGAAAATAACGACACGCTTGACGCCACAGAAGGTAGCGAGCTGTTTACCTATTTACACGGCCATGGCAACATCATTCCCGGCCTGGAAAAAGGTCTGGAAGGTTTATCCGTAGGTGACAAACCCCACGTTATTGTTCATCCCGCGCAGGGCTATGGTGCGCGCGACCCCGAGGCGAAAATCGAAGTGCCGCGCGCACAGTTCCCCGACGATGCCACTCTGGCGCCCGGTGATCGCGTTTCCATTGACAGCCCCGAAGGTGAAAAAAACTTTACCATTACCCAGGTGAGTGATATCAGCGTCATGCTCGATGGTAATCATCCTTTGGCTGGCATGATTTTACATTTCGACGTTGAAGTGACCGAAGTGCGCCCTGCAACCGCAGAAGAGTTGGAGCATGGCCATGCGCATAGCGGCGACGATCACCACCATCACTAACGCCTATGCCTTTTAACTTTAATGAATGGGCAGCGCTGGCAAAGACCGATCCCACGGCCTTCACCCAGCGACGTGCCGCTGTCACCGAAGCGGTTATCGCCAGCGCGCCTCTTGAGCAGCAGCTGCAATTGCGCCGTTTGCAGTGGCGCATTGATATGGAGCGCCAGCGTTGCAGCAACCCTATGCACGCCTGCATCCACCTGTTCAATAGAATGTGGGACTCCGTGTATAGCGAGCGCGGCCTGTTGGATGCACTGCTGATGATGCAGACCACCCAGGCTCACGTTGTGGGCACACCAAATCAAACTTCTCAATCTTCCGCCGCGAGCGCCTCTGCCACCATCTTGCCATTCAGACGACCAAAAGCTGTGATGTAAATCCAGCCGGGAGGCAATACTGTTAGATTAACAATCCCCCGTTCGCACTGAGCCTGTCGTCTTGCCCCACCATCCCTCACCACGCAACATACAGGGAGGGATGGCAACAAACATCACAGCGGCAGGGTTGCAACCAAAAAACTTAGCCTTCGGCGTGATAAGCCACTACGCGGTCGACCTCATTTTTCGACCCCAGGA
>JANOOA010000224.1:0-2015 GCA_031421115.1 Gammaproteobacteria bacterium
CAGACGGTTAAATTCGAAGAAAAGAAAGGCCCTAAAGGTCCGCAAGCGACCATCGTACAAGCCGCAACCTAATCTTTAGAAAAACTAAAAAGCAACAAAATCGCTTACATTCTACACCTCCCTGCCGCTTGGCGGGGAGAGTTTTTCTTTTTTTTGTCTTCCGCGCGCCCCTCGCCTGGAGGCGCCTACTTTTGGTGCGTAGTATTCTCCTTTTTTAACCCAGATTTCCCATTAGCCTCGTAGCGAGGGCTGGTTTGCAGGGCGCTGACCGGTTAGCGTCGTCCACCCATCAGTGACCCTAATATCCCCCTCAGAATTTGCCGACCCACCTGGCTGCCAATAGCCCGTGCCGCATTCTTTATCATGGTCTCTACCACGCTTTCACGGGGGCGTGCTGCGGTTGTCGGTCGGGATTTTTCGCTGTCGGTTTGCGGCGCACGTTTATGCCTGGGCGTCTCGGCTTCCCCGGCTGGGTTTTCGCTTTCATTTGCTGGGGCACTTGCCGTGGCGGTTCGCGCTTTCAAAATTTCATAGGCGGATTCTCGATCCACGGTTTTTTCGTAATGCCCATAAAGCAGAGACTGTTGAATGGCGGTCTGACGTTGCTGCGCAGTGATGGGGCCAATCTGGCTGTGGGGAGGGCTGAGCAGGGTGCGTTGCACGACGCCGGGGCGACCCTGCTCGTCGAGCAAAGATACCAGGGCTTCGCCCACTGCCAGTTCGGTGATGACGGTGGCTACGTCGAGATCTGGATTGCTGCGAAATGTTTCGGCAGCGGCGCGCACTGCTTTCTGGTCTCGCGGGGTAAATGCGCGCAGGGCGTGCTGTATGCGATTGCCCAGTTGGCCGAGGATTTTGTCGGGGATGTCGAGCGGATTCTGGCTTATAAAAAAGACGCCTATACCTTTGGAGCGAATCAGGCGCACCACTTGCTCAACTTTTTCTAATAACACTGGCGGGGCATCATTAAAGAGCAGGTGGGCTTCGTCGAAGAAGAATACCAGCTTGGGTTTGTCACGATCTCCCACCTCGGGTAATCGCTCAAATAGTTCGGATAATAGCCACAAGAGGAGCGTGGCATACAGCTTAGGGGAGGTCATCAGTTTGTCGGCGGCAAGAATATTGATCACGCCCTGTCCATTATCGGTTTGCATCAGGTCATCCAGACTCAGAGCCGATTCGCCAAAAAAATGCTCGCCGCCCTGCGATTCAAGGGTCAGGAGCGCTCGCTGGATGGCGCCAATGCTGGCGGCAGAGACGTTGCCATATGCAGTCGTGAAATCCTTGTTGTTGTCGCCGAGAAATTGCAGCATGGCGCGCAGATCTTTCAGGTCGAGCAGCAGCAGACCCTGGTCATCGGCTATTTTGAACGCCAGGGTGAGCACGCCTTCCTGGGTGTCATTCAGGTTGAGCAGGCGCGCCAGCAGCAACGGCCCCATTTCGGAAATAGTGGTGCGTACCGGGTGTCCCTGTGCACCAAATACGTCCCAAAATATCACTGGACAACCCCTAAAGCTAAAATCTTTCAGGTCTAAGGCGTTGATGCGCTCCTGGATACGGGGTGTGGCCGTCCCGGGTTGGCTCATGCCCGACAGATCACCCTTCACATCTGCCATAAACACCGGTACACCCAGGCGGCTAAAGCCTTCGGCCAGGCCTTGGAGGGTGATGGTTTTGCCAGTGCCGGTGGCGCCTGCAATTAATCCGTGCCGGTTGGCCATTTTCGGCAGCAGATAAAGCGCCTGCGTGGGGGCATTCCCGATGAAGATAGATTGCTTCATTATCGTTCCTTTTTGGTTACGGGGCAGTTGTTAATGATTCTTGCTTAGGGGGTATGTTTAAGAGTTTTTATTACGCATCACCGCTAAGCCCTTATGCCGCCTCATGTTTGCGGAGTATACACAAAATCTGTGGATAACTCTGTGGATGAAACCTTCGCAAACGCAACGAAACCGCGTCATGAGTGGCTTCGTGACAAAATGGTGGCAAATTGTCACATCTTTTAAGGATATATA
>JANOOA010000225.1:0-3146 GCA_031421115.1 Gammaproteobacteria bacterium
GTAGCGGTGATGCCGCTCGCCGCGCCGATAGGTTCGGGCTTGGGGATACGCAACCCCTACAATATCCGCATTATTGTTGAAAACGCCAAGGTGCCAATTCTGGTGGATGCCGGTGTGGGCACCGCCTCTGACGCCGCCGTGGCAATGGAGCTGGGCTGTGACGGCGTGCTGATGAACACCGCGATTGCCTGCGCCAAAAATCCGGTGCTGATGGCTTCTGCCATGAGAAAAGCCATCGAAGCAGGCCGTGAGGCGTATCTTGCCGGCCGCATACCACGCAAACTTTACGCTAACGCGTCTTCACCATTAGACGGCACATTTTTTTGAATCCTGCTCGTAATATTTTCGTAACATTCCTTTGGTATAATTTTCTTATTTGTGTCGCAATCAAGCTTGCCAACAATAATGAATGAGGCCGACCTAAAACAGCCCGCGCTCTATATCAACCGCGAGCTGAGCCTGCTGCAATTCAATCGACGCGTGCTGGAACAGGCCAGTGACGAAACTGTCCCCTTGTTGGAACGGTTGCGTTTTCTGTGCATCCTCAGCAACAACCTTGATGAATTTTTTGAGACGCGCGTTGCCAGTCTCCAGGAGTGGACTAACCTTAATTCCGCAAGTCATATCGGCCCTGACAACCTCAGTCCACAAGAGGCCTTACGCCAGATCAGCATTGAGGTGCGCGCGCTCCTCGCCGAGCAATACCGCATGCTCAATGACGTACTGATTCCCGAGCTTGCAAAACACGACATTCATTTTGTCCGCCGCAACCATTGGAATGCAAAGCAGAAACGCTGGGTAAAGCATTTCTTCGAAAATGAATTGTTGCCGGTATTAAGCCCGTTAGGCTTGGATCCTGCGCACCCCTTCCCTAAAGTTCTTAACAAAAGTCTGAACTTTATTATTTCTCTCACCGGCAAAGACGCTTTTGGCCGCAGCAATGGTGTGGCTGTCCTGCAAGCGCCGCGCGCTTTGCCTCGTTTAATAAAAATGCCCGCCGAATGCTCCACAGGAACCCACGACTTTGTGTTCCTGACATCCATCATTCATGCTCACATTAAAGATTTGTTTCCCGGCATGAAAGTCACCGGCTGTTATCAATTCCGTATCACGCGTAATAGTGAATTATTTGTTGAAGAAACCGAGAATCTGTTACAGGCGGTAGAAGGCGAGTTGCCTTCACGGCGTTATGGAGAGGCAGTGCGCCTTGAAGTTGCAGACAATTGCCCCCCTGAAATGGTGGACTATCTACTCAAGCAATTCGACCTGAGCCAAGAGGATGTTTATCAAGTGCACGGCCCCGTCAATCTGGCGCGCCTGATCACCATTCCCGACTCTGTAGACCGACCTGACCTCAAATATCCAGTGTTCACTCCCGGAATACCGACACGACTAAAGCGCAGCACGAATATTTTCCGTACCTTGCGACAGGGTGACATTCTGTTGCATCACCCTTTTGAGTCATTCGCGCCGGTGATTGATTTTGTACGCCAAGCGGCGGCTGATCCGAATGTATTAGCCATTAAACAAACTTTGTATCGCACCGGTCGTGACTCAGTGCTGGTTGATGCCTTGCTGGCCGCCGCGCACGCGGGCAAAGAAGTGACTGTGGTCATTGAATTGCTGGCGCGCTTCGACGAAGAAACCAACATCAACATGGCGACGCTGCTGCAAGAAGCAGGCGCGCATGTGGTATACGGCGTAGTGGGCTACAAAACCCATGCGAAAATGATTCTGGTGGTGCGCCGCGAAAAAGACGGGTTGCGTAACTATGTGCATCTCGGCACCGGCAATTATCATGCGCGTACCGCACGGCAATATACCGATATAGGATTGCTTACCAGCAATGAAATTATCGGCGAAGACGTGCATAAGATGTTCCTGCAACTGACCAGCCTGGGGCGCTTCACCACACTCAGCAAGTTGTTGCAGGCACCCTTCACGCTGCATAAACATCTTCTTGCACAGATTGCACATGAAACCGGACACGCGCTACATGGCCGCCCGGCGCATATCATGGCAAAAATGAATGCACTGGTCGAGCCAAACATTATTCGCGCTTTATATCGCGCTTCGCAGGCAGGCGTAAGAATTGATTTGATAATACGCGGCGTATGCTGCCTGCGCCCCGGCATTCCTGATGTTTCTACAAATATCAGCGTACGCTCTGTAGTAGGTCGTTTTCTTGAACACAGCCGCGTTTTTTATTTTCATAACAACGGCGACATTAAAGTATACTGCGCCAGCGCGGACTGGATGGATCGTAATTTTTTCCGCCGCGTGGAAGTGGCTTTTCCTATTGATGGAAAAATGTTGCGCAAACGCCTCATACAGGAAACGCTGACCGCCTATCTTCAAGATGATGCACAGACATGGATTCTGCAGAGCGATGGCCATTATCAACGTATTAGCTCGGGTAATCGCAAGCCTTATTCAATACAAATGGCGCTGCTGCAGAAACTGGCAGAAGATTGTTAAGGAACGCTCTCCCCACGCGTGGGAGAGGGTGTTAAATATATAACATCCATCAGGTCAACTGAAACGGATTGAATAGCCGATCATATTCTTTAATGGCAAATCGATCCGTCATCCCCGCAATATAATCTGCCACAGCGCGCGCCCGACCCATATCTCCCCTGCCCTGTTCAAACGCCTGTACATTACGCAAAGGTTCTGGCGGCAACAAATACAAATCATTGATAAATGCATCGAACAATCCATTAATTACCCGCGCCGCCTTGGATGTCATGCGCCGTACCCGGTAATGTTGATACAAGTTTTTACGCAGGAATTGCTTTAACTCAAGATTCTGCGCCTGCATCGCAGGGCTAAAGCCAATCAAAGGTTGGGGGAGGCTACGCACTGCGTCACTATCTGCAAGCTGCGCGCCTGCTAGCTGTACCTGGCTGGTTTCCACAAGATCAACCACCTGACAATTTATCATGCGCCGCACGACTTCATGCACGATGCGCCGATCCAATAGATCAGGATAGGCAGCTTTCACAATGTCATATTGTTCACGAAACAATGAAACACTCTGTAATTGCTGCATATCAATTAATCCGGCGCGCAGGCCATCATCAATATCGTGATTATTATAGGCAATCTCATCAGCCAAATTGGCTAACTGCGCCTCAAGCCCGGCT
>JANOOA010000226.1:0-6922 GCA_031421115.1 Gammaproteobacteria bacterium
GCGCGTACTGGAAACGGTCAAGCTCACCGATAAGCCTGTGCCTGCATTGCATTTCTATACACAGGAATGGCGGTTGTTCGGCGCATAGTCGGTGGTTCTTGCGCATCTCGGCAATTGCTCCTGCATTGCTCTACCTTCCGCCATCCGTGGCGGTCGCCTGCGCTCGCCGCACCTGGGCATCCTGCCCTACCTTCCGGAATAATACAGCTTGCACCCTTCGTTTCCCCTCGATATATCCACTTAATAGCAGCAAGATCAAAATGTTCTAAAGTATAACGGTCAAGGAGCCGCTATCAAAGTAAGGTGCGTGCGCGAGTGGAGCATGTGTTTGGCGCGCAGGATCCTATGGGCGGATACTTTGTGCGCACCAAAGGATTGCTGCGCGCCCGGGTGAAAACAGGGATGATGAATCTGGCATACAACATATGATCATGTTAAATAAATATATTTTCACGCTTCTGGCGATGTTGATTTCTGTCTGTGGCGCGGTTTCCGCGCACGCGGCGGGTACGCCTGCGGGCACCGTCATTTCCAACCAGGTGATGCTGGGCTATAGCATCGAAGGTATCCCCCAGGCTACCGCCAGCAACACCGCCACGTTCACTGTGGCGGAAATCATCAATGTGTCGCTGGTGTGGCAGGATGCCGCGCCGGTTGCGGTCAACTCGCCGGACACCAGCCGCGCGCTCACTCTGCTGCTGACCAACACCGGCAACGGCAGCGAGGCTTACAGCTTGATCCGCAACAACTTCATTGCGGGCGATCAGTTTGACCCTGCCAACGCTGCTATCGGCGCGATCTTTCTTGAAAACGGTTTGGCGCCTGACTTTCAGGGCAGTGGCCCGAACGCCGACACCCCCTACATCCCCGGCACGAACGACCCCACGCTGGCCGCCGATGCCAGCCGCGTGATTTACCTGGTGAGCGATATTCCCTCGAATCTTGCCCTCGGCGATGCGGGGCAGGCCAGCCTGAACGCGGCCGCGCTCACTGCGGGCGCATCCGGTGCGGCGCCCGGCGCCACGCTCGCAGGGCTGGGCACGGGCGGCGTGGATGCGCTGGTTGGTGCGAGCCGGGCGACCGCCATTGCCGTTGGCAGTTATGTGGTTTCCGGTCTGGTGGTGACAGTGTCCAAGCTCGTGTCCCGGATACAAGCTCCGCCCGGCGTCAATCCCGGTGATCTCATCATGCCGGGCAGTGTGCTCACTTACCGCATCACCCTCAGAGCCAGCGGTAGCGGCACGGCCAACAATCTGGCCTTCAACGATCCACTGCCCGCCGAGACCAATTTTGTTGCCGGCAGCATCACCGTGAACGGTGCTGCGCGCAGCGACGTGGTGGATGCCGACAATGCTGATTTTAATGCGATTGCCAATACCGTCAACGTAATCCTTGGTAACATCGTAGCACCGGTAACATACCTCATCGAATTTCGCGGCATGGTGAAATAACCGAGTGAAATAACTTTTTTATTTTTTAAGGAACCAGCATGAAAGAACTGCAACTTTTCTCACTACTCTCAGGTTTAACACTGGCTGTGAGCCTGTGCTTCGTCCCGCTGTCTGCTGTCTACGCACAACAAAAAGGCAGCATCGAAGTTAAAAACATCGCCGAAGTCGAAGTGGCATCCAAAGACGCCAAAGGGAAGGTGACGCTCAAGCGCGAGCCAGCTGCCAGGGTTGTGCCTGGAACCGAAGTGATTTACACCACCATCTTCAAAAATATCGGCATCACAGCGGCGAGCGACATCGTCATCAACAACCCGCTGCCGGAAAACACCACGCTGGTGGCGGGCAGCGTGTTTGGCGCGAATAGCGACATCACTTATTCGGTGGACGGCAAGACTTTCGCCACCCCCGACAAGCTCAAGGTGAAAGACAAAGCAGGCAAAGAAGTCCCCGCCACTGCGGCCGATTACACGCAAATTCGCTGGTCGTTGAAAGGTGAATTGGCGGCTGGTAAAACCGGTGAAGTGGTTTTTCGGGCAGTGATTAAATAAAGAAAATGGGTATTTTTTTTACCCCCGTACCGCCGATGCACCGTGCACAAAGGATGCATCATGAAATCGATTTTTAACAACAGCAATGATCCACCCGGTAAACAGTTGTCATTTTTAACGCAGTTTAATGGCCGCACTTCAAAAAGGAGAAATACTCATGAAAGCAATCACGCTTAATCGCCGCTTGCGCGCCGGGGCCACAGCCCTGGCGTTGCTCGGCACACTCTTCTGGGGAGGAACGGCCAGTGCGGCGGGCACTCTCTCAGGCACTTCCATCAGCAACCTGGCCACCTTGAGCTATGCGGTGGGCGGAACGACGCAAACCAGCATCGGTTCTTCCGCCACCGGCAATACTGCCGGCGCAGGCACCGCCACCACCTTCCTGGTGGACAACAAGGTCAACCTCAGCGTGCTGGAGACGGGTAGTGCTGTCACCAGTGTTGTGCCGGGAACTACCAATCAGGTCACCACCTTTAGCGTCACTAACCTCGGCAACACGCCGCAAGGCTATACGCTGGTTGGCGCGAACGTGGCTGGCCTCAGCATCGCAGGCACGGCGGACGGCATTGATGTCACCAATCTCCGCGTGTTTGTTGAAACCGCTGGGGGGGCAGGCTTCCAGCTTGCTAGTGATACCGCTACTGCGATATCCACACTGGCGGCGGATGGCACGATCACAGTCTACATAGTGGCAGATATTCCGATTGGCGCGACTAACGGCCAGCAAGCCAATGTCAGCCTGACCGCCACCACCACCACGACAGCCACCACTACTGCCGTTGTGCAACACACTGGGGCGGATGATCCTGCCGTTGTGGAAATCGTGTTTGCCGATGCAGCGACAGTTGAGCTGGAGTTTGTGGGCGCCAGCGCGGCACGCAATGCCCTGGGCACGGCACGTGATGCGTACCGCATTGCTTCGGCCGTCATCAGCGTGACCAAAACGTCCTTGCTGATTTGCGATCCGTTCAATGGCAGTGGCGCAACCCGGAAGAACATCCCGGGGGCGATCGTGCGTTGGACTATCACGATCAGCAACGCGGCAGGGGCAGGTGCGTCGGCGACGCTGGCACAAGTGACGGATACCTTGAACGTCAACACCACCTTTGACGCCAACCTGGTAACCGGAGCCGGTGATCCCGCGACAACCACAAGCTGCACCAGCGCAAGCGGTACACCGGAAAGTGCAGCGGGCAGTGGTTTCAAGATCGACGTGACGGGCGACACGCGTACCGGGGCATCAGGCACTTTCCCAGCGTTCCTGACCACGGCAGCCAACGCAGATGGTGCAACCGCAGCCTCTGGTGTTGTGACTATTACTTACAGCGAAGCCCTGCCTGCAGCATCCCCCTACGCCGCCGGCGAATTGAAGGCGGGCGAGTCGGTGATTGTGTATTTCAACGAAACCATCAACTAATCAGGCAGCAATGATTGGTTTGTTGACATCTTCCCTCAACCGCCTGCAGGCAACAGCGCAGGTGGCGGGAGACTTTTCCGCCTGGCGCAGTCTGTTGCGCCAGGCGCTCTTCGCGCGCGCCTATGCCGCCGTATGACATGCGCGCGCGCGAAGACTGTAGTTTTTTCAGTGCGGGCTACGCTCCGCCCATTCTGCTGGCTGGCCGTGCTTTGCCTGCTGTCGTCGGTTGCCTGGGCAGCCACCCCGCCCAACACGCCCATCACCAACACGGCGCAGGCCACTTACGAAATCGGCGGCGCACTGGCTACCGTCACGGGCGCGGTCACTGTCACCACTGCGGCGCAAACGCCGGCGACTGTCGAGTTTCTGCGCTACTCGCCGGCAGTGGCCACTGGCGCCACGGTGGTGGCGACCACCCAGTGCAACAGCGTCACCTTGCCGCACCCTACAGTGCGCGGTGCAGCAGTCCCCTTGAGTATTCCCGGCGCACAGCCGCTGTCACACGCCAATACCTACGTCAAAGGCGACATCGTGTTTGTCAAGGTGACCGATTACGACCGTAATCAAGATTCCTTGCTGGCAGAGACTCTCACTATCACCCTCAACACTTCCGGCGGTGATAACGAAATCTTGACGCTGACGGAAACGGGTGTTTCTACCGGCGTGTTTGTCGGCTATATCCAGAGCGTGGGCGGAACTACTGCGACCCACAATTGTTTGCTCAATGTCGGCAGCAATACCCAACTTGGGGCGATTTACTTCGACGGTACAGCAGGCATGACCATGGTCTCGGCGCTGATCGATCCGTTCGGTATCATGTTTGATTCCGCCACCGGATTGTTTGTGGACGGGGTAAGCGTGACCATCATCAATGTCGCTACTGGGCTGCCTGCCACCGTGTTCGGCAACGATGGTGTGAGTAGTTTTCCCTCCACTGTCATCACCGGCAGCATCGTGACCGATGCGGGCGGTGAAATCTATAATTTCGCAGGCGGGATTTATCAGTTTCCGCTCATGGCCGCGGGCACGTATCGCTTGCAAATTACACCGCCGATCGGTTTTGCCTTCCCTTCGACGGTGCCCAATGCCACGCTGCAAACCCTTGCGGGCGCACCGTTCACGCTGGTGGCCGGTTCGCGTGGCGAAAACTTCGCGCTGGTGGATGTGATCGTGCGCATCGACGTGCCGCTCGATCCCGCCAATGGCCGCGTGGAAATCACCAAGAGCGCGGGTAAGGCCACGGTCGCGGTGGGTGATTATGTGCCTTACACCTTGAGTATCCGCAACCCTGATCCCTTGACAGTCGCCGCCGTGCAGATTGCCGACCGCTTGCCGATGGGCTTCCGTTATCAGAAAGGCTCGGCACGACTGGATGCAGCCGTGCTGGCGGATCCGGTGATTGCCGCCGATGGCCGTAGTTTGACCTTCAGCCTCGGCGACATCGCTGCCGGGGTGACGGTAAGCGTGAAATATGTCGCTGCCGTGGTCGCAGGGGCAAAGTCCGGCCCGGCAGAAAACACCGCACAGGCGGTGGGCGTGGCTTCCAACGTGGCGCGTGCCAGCGTGCTGGTGCGCGAAGACTTGCACGCCTCGCGTGCGATTTTGATGGGGCGCGTGATCGTCGGCGCGTGTGATGATGATGTTGAAAATGATTTAGTCGGTCTGGAGAAAATTCGCATCGTGTTGCAGGACGGCACCTATATTCTCACCGATAAAGAAGGCCGCTGGCATGCCGACAACATCCGCCCTGGCACGCATGTGGTGCAGCTTGATCCCGACAGCCTGCCCAAGGGCTACGAGGTGATGAGCTGTGAAAACAATAGCCGTTTTGCCGGACGCAATTATTCGCAATTCGTCAATGTCAGAGGCGGTTCGTTGTGGCGCGCCGATTTTTATGTGCAGAAAGCGCCAGCCCCAGTAGCCGTTGTCACGCCTGTCGTTCCCCCTGCTCCTGTTATTGATTTGCCTCTGGTTTGTATGCCTGAGCCAGAGGTCGTGTTACCGGTTCCTGACAGGATTACAATTTTCTCAGACATAAACTTTGAATTCGATACAGCACTTTTGCATGATACAGCCAAGGCCGACCTGGATAGCTTTGCTAACCAGCTTAAACAATGGAGTTTTACAATCATCAGAATCACTGGCTATACGGACAGTCTCGGCAGCGCGAAATACAACCAGGCCTTGTCGCTCAAACGGGCAAAAGCAGTTAAGGATTATCTGATCAGCACGGGGATTAGCCCTGACCAAATTGAAACCATCGGCAGTGGCAAGGATTCTCCCATCAGCTTGTGTGCTTTACTGCGTGGCAAGGCTAGAATTAAATGCCTTGCACCCGATCGGCGTATCGCGATGGAGGTATCAGGGTTTGCTCAAGGTCCCACCCCCACCCTCGCCCCGCAACCCGGCAATTGCATGGCGCCCACCGAACATGCAAAACGCCTGGCCGCATTAACCTTCGCCAGTCAGAGCGTGGCCGTTCAAGCTATTACCCCGGTCGCTGATCTGAGTACAAATGCACAAACCAGCGCGGACACATCCTCCGCAGGGTGGGCTACCCCCGGCTTGGTAATGGCGGCAGAAACACCGTTGGTTGAAACGCAACTGGTTGAAAAACTGCCCTTTGATGAAACATGGCTGGCGACAGCCATGCCCGGCGTCGAATGGTTGCACCCGCAGGAGAGCTTCCAGCCCGCCTTGCCGGCGGTGAAAATCGCGGTCAAACACGACCCCGCCCATCGCGTCGAAATCAAGGTCAATGGCGAACCAGTCAACGCCTTGCGTTTCGAAGGTACTACCAGAAGTGCTGCCGACACGGTCGCCCTGTCGCTGTGGCGGGCAGTCGATATTAAGGAAGGCAGCAATCTGCTGGAGCTGACGGTGCTCGATGCGCAAGACAATATCGTCAAACAGGAACAACGCAAACTGCATTACGGCGGCGCGGCGGTGCAAGCGGTGTTCGATGAAAAACGCTCGGTGCTGGTGGCCGATGGCAAAACCCGCCCGGTGCTGGCGGTGCGCTTTCTGGACAAGGACGGCAAGCCGGTGCGCCGTGGCGTGAGCGGCGAGTTCCATCTCAATGCGCCCTATCTGGCGCACAGCAAGCTCGATGGCATCGAACGCCAACCGCTATCGGGTAATCCTGGCAACAAGCCGCGCTTTACGGTAACGGATGACGGCGTGGCGCTGATCGAATTGCAGCCGACCACACAGACGGGCGAAGTGCTGCTGGGTTTTGATCTGGGTACGGCATCGAATCTCAGCGGCGCAGCCAATGCGTTGCGCAAAGACCGCCAGGACATTCGTGTCTGGCTTGCGCCAGGTGAGCGCGACTGGATACTGGTGGGTTTTGCCGAAGGTACGGTCGGGCACAAGCGTTTGAGCGGCAATATGGAATACTTGCGCCAGGCAGAAGCCGATGAGAAATTATTCAATCAGAATCGCATGGCCTTCTATGCCAAGGGCATGATCAAGGGCGACTACCTGCTCACCGCCGCTTACGACAC
>JANOOA010000227.1:0-6626 GCA_031421115.1 Gammaproteobacteria bacterium
GCATATTGTTTGGCAAGCTCATCGCCATTTTTCTTTTCGCCTGTGTTAAAGCGCACGTTTTCAAAGACCACCACTTCGCCCGAAGCAACATTAACGCCACCCAGGTAATCTTTTACCAGGCGCACCGGCTTGCCGAGCAGCTTTGAAATATGATCCGCCACCGGCTGCATGGAGTTTTCTTCGCTGTAAACGCCTTCTTCCGGGCGACCCAGGTGTGACATGACCATCACTTTGGCGCCGGCCTTCATGGCACGTTCAATGGTCGGCAGTGAAGCACGAATGCGTGTGTCATCAGCAAGTTTGCCGTTTTTTAACGGCACGTTAAGATCTTCGCGGATCAACACGCGCTTGCCAGCAAGATCAAGATCAGTCATTTTAATAACGGACATGGATTCTCCTTAAAGAGATCGCAGACGAGAGAACAGGAATCAGGGGGCAGCAAAATTTGCCCCCTGATTCCTGACCTGAATAGTATCTGCCAATAGTTACTTTGATGCCTTCATCAAGGCAACGGTGGTGTCCAGCATGCGATTGGAGAAACCCCACTCGTTGTCATACCAGGCCAGCACTTTAACCAGCGTGCCATCCATCACTTTGGTGAGTGTGGCATCGAAGGTTGAAGACGCAGGATCATGGTTGAAATCTACCGACACCAATGGCTTGTCGTTGTAGTTAAGAATACCTTTCAGCTCACCCTGAGATGCATCACGCAGAATCGCGTTGACTTCATCCACCGAGGTCTTGCGTGCAGCAGTGAACGTCAGATCAACCAGCGACACATTAATGGTTGGTACGCGCACCGCAAACCCGTCCAGCTTGCCATTCAGTTCTGGCATCACCAGACCCACGGCAGCCGCCGCACCAGTCTTGGTGGGGATTTGTGACTGCGTAGCAGAACGCGCACGGCGCAAATCGCTGTGGTACACGTCGGTGAGCACCTGATCATTGGTGTAAGAGTGAATGGTGGTCATCAAACCATTCACAATGCCGATCTTGTCACACAGCGGCTTGACCAGCGGCGCCAGGCAGTTGGTGGTGCATGAGGCATTGGAGATAACGGTATCAGTCGCCTTCAAGATCTTGTGATTCACGCCGTATACAATGGTAGCGTCGACATCATCACCACCGGGCGCGGAAATGATAACTTTTTTTGCGCCTGCGGCAAGGTGTGCGGAAGCCTTGGCTTTGCTGGTGAAAATACCGGTGCACTCATGCACCACGTCTACACCCAGCTCGCCCCAGGGCAGCTTGGACGGATCACGCTCGGCGAACACGCGAATTTTGTCGCCATTAACGATCATGTAATTGCCGTCTACTTCTACGGTGCCGGGAAATTTGCCATGCACGGTATCATAGCGCGTTAAATACGCGTTGGTTTCGGCATTGCCCAAGTCGTTCACAGCAACGATCTGGATTTCCTTGTTACGCCCTGCTTCATACAGTGCGCGCAACACATTACGTCCAATACGACCGTAACCATTAATTGCAACCTTGATAGTCATGCTCTAATTACCTCCCAAAAATCAATGAAAAAACTTTTGAATGCTCTGAAGACGCGCTTGCCATGAATCAGGAAGGCATCGATTCAGAGATTCTTTATTGATTGTTACAGCACGCCCTCAACGGTTTTAACCACGTTGTCGACGGTGAAACCAAAGTGTTTAAACAAGTCGCCTGCGGGTGCTGATTCGCCGAAGGTGTTGATGCCCACGACAGCACCTTCCAGACCCACGTATTTCATCCAGCCATCGGTAACGCCGGCTTCCACGGCAACGCGCTTGATGCCCTTGGGCAGCACGCCATCTTTGTAGGCCTGGCTTTGACGGTCAAATACATTGGTGGAGGGCATGGAAACCACGCGCGCCGCCACACCTTTTGCGGCCAGCGCTTTTTGCGCATCTACGGCCAGGCCAATTTCTGAACCCGTGGCAATAATCACCACGGCAGGCTTGCCGCCTGCGGCTTCTGATAACACATACCCGCCTTTGCTGATATTGGCGATTTGCGCTGCATCACGTTTCTGGAACGGCAGATTCTGACGGCTGAAAATCAGGGTGCTGGGGCCGTTTTTGCGTTCAATGGCGCGCGCCCAGCTCACAGCAGATTCCATGGTGTCGCACGGACGCCATACGTCCATATTGGGAATCAAACGTAATGTTGCGGTTTGTTCAACCGCCTGGTGCGTGGGGCCGTCTTCACCCAGACCAATCGAGTCATGAGTGAATACGAACAGGGTGCGGATTTTCATCAATGCAGCCATGCGCAAGGCATTGCGCGCGTATTCGGAGAACATCAGGAAGGTAGCGCCGTAAGGAATTACGCCGCCGTGCAACGCCATACCATTCATCATCGCTGACATGCCGAATTCACGCACGCCGTAATAAATATAGTTGCCGCCCTTTTCGCGGGAAACACCACGCGAACCTGACCACAGTGTCAGGTTGGAACTGGCCAGATCAGCCGATCCACCCAGCAATTCCGGCAACGCCGGCGCCAAACCTTCGATGCTGTTTTGTGAGGCTTTACGCGTGGCGATGGTTTCGCCTTTTTCGTTGACCTTGGCGAGGAAGGTAGCGACGTGGTCATTCCAGTTGGCGGGCAATTCGCCCTTCATGCGGCGCATGAATTCAACCGCCTCTTTCGGATATGCCTTGGCGTAATCAGCGAATTTTCCGTCCCACAATTTTTCTACGCTCGCACCTTTGACGCGACCGTCCCAACCGGCATACACATCTTGCGGGATTTCAAACGGTGCATGGCTCCAGCCGATGTTGGCGCGGGTTGCCGCTATTTCAGCGTCACCTAATGCAGCGCCGTGGCAATCATGGCTGCCGGCTTTGTTGGGCGAGCCTTTGCCGATGATGGTCTTGCAGCAGATCATGGTCGGCCTGTCAGTCACCGCCTTGCCTTTCTCAATGGCGGCATTGACGGCAGCGACATCATGGCCATCGACATTCGGGATGACATGCCAGCCATACGCTTCAAAACGCTTCGGTGTGTCATCGGTAAACCAGCCTTCGACATGGCCGTCAATCGAGATGCCGTTGTCGTCATAAAACGCAATCAGTTTGCCCAGGCCGAGTGTGCCGGCCAGTGAGCTGGCTTCATGGGAAATACCTTCCATCAAGCAGCCATCACCCAAAAACACATAGGTGTGGTGATTAACAATATCATGCCCTGCTTTATTGAATTCAGCGGCCAGCACTTTTTCAGCAATCGCCATGCCCACCGCATTGGTGAGACCCTGCCCAAGCGGGCCGGTGGTGGTTTCGATGCCCGGTGCATAGCCATATTCGGGGTGACCTGGGGTTTTGGAATGCAACTGGCGAAAACGCTTCAGTTCGTCCATGGGCAGGTCATACCCGGTGAGGTGCAGCAGTGCGTATAACAGCATCGAGCCATGCCCGTTGGACAGCACGAAACGGTCACGGTCGGCCCACTTGGGGTTGGCCGGATTGTGCCGCAGGTGGTGATTCCACAAAACTTCCGCAATTTCTGCCATGCCCATCGGAGCGCCAGGGTGGCCTGAGTTGGCTTTTTGTACAGCGTCCATCGCAAGAGCGCGAATGGCATTGGCTAAATCTTTACGGGAAGCGGGCATGCAAGGTTTCCTCTAAATGAATTCTTAAAAAGTAAGGGCTCAGCAAACAACGTCAAAGTCTGTTATTTTCCCTTACCTTGGGCAATTGGGCAATAGCAGAATGGCCGGTAAAGTGGCTTTGGGAGCAAAATGACCGATTTTAGCTACTTAACTTACGGTTAAGCCTCATTTTTACACTTATCCATCTTTCCATTTAATGGAACAGCCCATGCTGGGAATCTGGTCATGCGGCCCCTGTCCGGTGCGGGCAATCTGCTGCATGGCCTCAAACAGGTCACGCCGGGCATCGGGGGCGGCTTCCTTGCGGCTGGCGTCGAGGCGACCCCGGTATTGCAGCTTAAGATCAGCGTTATAGCCAAAAAAATCCGGGGTGCATACGGCGCCATAGGCCTTGGCGATGTCCTGGGTTTCATCCAGCAGATAAAGGAAAGGGAAATCAAGATCGCGGGCTAATTTCTGCATGTTTTCAAAAGAATCTTCAGGATAATCAGCTATATCATTAGACATGATTGCCACGCTGTTGATGCCCAGCGGCAGCAGTTCGCGGGTGTCGCGCACAATACGATCAATCACCGCCTTCACATAAGGGCAGTGGTTGCAGATAAACATCACCAGCAGGCCGCGCTTGCCTGCACACTGCGCCAGTGTCCAGCGCTTACCATCAACGCCAGACAAGGAAAAATCCACGGCGGGCGCGCCAAATTCACACACGGGGGTTTCGAGACGTACCATTACTTCACTCCTAATCCTGGGGCATCAGATAATAAAAATTTGGAATAGTCCAAACTTCGCGTTAAACTACGCAGATATTTTAACTTTTCAAAGGCATTTTACCCTAATTCACTATTTTACCGTTATTCTGGAAGGAACGCGTGCGCATGTCGAATAATAATTACCTGTTTACCTCTGAATCCGTTTCCGAAGGCCATCCGGACAAGGTTGCCGATCAGGTTTCGGACGCAATTCTCGACGCGATTCTGGCGCAGGACACCAAGGCGCGCGTGGCCTGCGAAACCCTGGTCAAAACCGGTATGGTGATTATCGCCGGTGAGATCACCACCTCCGCCTGGGTGGACATGGAAAATGTCGTGCGCCAGACTGTCAAGAACATCGGTTATGACAATCCGGCGATGGGTTTTGACTGGGAATCGTGCGCGGTGCTTACCGCCATCGGCAAGCAGTCCCAGGACATCGCGCAGGGCGTAGATGAGTCAGCAGATCATGAACAAGGCGCTGGTGACCAGGGATTGATGTTTGGTTATGCCAGCAACGAAACCGATGTGCTGATGCCCGCCCCCATCACCTACGCGCACCGTCTCATGCAGCGCCAGGCACACATGCGCAAGTGCGGCACCCTGCCGTGGTTGCGCCCCGATGCCAAGAGCCAGATCACATTCCGTTATGAGAACAACAAGCCGGTGGCGATTGATGCTGTCGTGCTGTCCACCCAGCATTCGCCAGACATCAAGCACGCCGATTTACAGGAAGCGGTGCTGGAAGAAATCATCAAGCCGGTGCTGCCTGCCGAGTGGCTGAACAAGCACACCCGCTACTTCATTAACCCCACCGGACGCTTCGTCATCGGCGGCCCCGTGGGCGATTGCGGCCTCACCGGACGCAAGATTATTGTCGACACCTACGGCGGCATGGCGCGCCACGGCGGCGGCGCGTTTTCGGGCAAGGATCCCAGCAAAGTGGATCGTTCAGCCGCGTATGCGGGGCGCTATGTGGCGAAGAATATTGTTGCAGCAGGCTTGGCGGATCGTTGCGAAATTCAGATTTCTTACGCGATTGGCGTGGCCGAACCGACCTCCATCACCATCGACACCTTTGGCACCGGCAAGATTTCCAACGAAGCCATCACCAAACTGGTGCGCGAACACTTTGACCTGCGCCCCAAAGGCCTGATCAAAATGCTCAACCTGCTGCGCCCCATTTACACACAGACCGCCGCCTATGGCCACTTTGGCCGTACCGAAGCTGATCTGACCTGGGAACGCACGGATAAGGCGGATACGTTGCGGAAGGCAGCGGGGATATAAAAGTTTAGGAGTCGCCACCAAATATTGGGACGGCGACCGTCTCGTTCGAGGAGCGTTGCGACAAGCCATGCGGCTTGCCAGGCTCGAAGGGGATAGCACTTATGCAACGGCGCTCTGTTACAGGTACATCCATACATTCGCTATGGACGTGCCTTTACCTTGAGGAGCTATGCTATGAACGCTGCAGTCAACACCGCTTTTACCGATTACAAGGTCGCTGACCTTTCCCTGGCCAGTTGGGGTCGCAAAGAAATCCAGATTGCCGAAACCGAAATGCCGGGGCTGATGGCGCTGCGTGAAGAGTTTGGTGCGCAACAGCCGCTCAAAGGCGCGCGCATTACCGGCAGCCTGCACATGACCATTCAAACCGCAGTACTGATCGAAACCCTCACCGCACTCGGCGCACAAGTGCGCTGGGCCTCGTGCAACATCTACTCCACCCAGGATCACGCTGCTGCTGCGATTGCCGCTGTGGGTATTCCGGTGTTTGCCTGGAAGGGTGAGACGCTGGATGAATACTGGTGGTGTACCGAGCAGATTCTCAATTGGCCCGACGGCAAAGGCCCAAACATGTTACTCGATGACGGCGGCGATGCCACACTGCTGGTACACAAGGGCGTAGAGTTTGAAGCCAAAGGCGCCGTGCCCGCCACTGAAGCCAATGCCAACGAAGAATGGAAAGTGATTCTGGGCACGCTGAAACGTAGCTTGGCAGCCAGCCCCACACGCTGGACCAAGATTGCCGCCGACATTCGCGGCGTCACCGAAGAAACCACCACCGGCGTACACCGCTTGTATCAGATGCAGGAACGCGGCGAGCTGCTGTTTCCGGCCATGAACGTCAACGACTCTGTCACCAAATCCAAATTCGACAATCTCTACGGCTGCCGCGAATCATTGCTGGATGGCATCAAGCGCGCCACCGATGTGATGATCGCCGGTAAGATCTGCGTGGTGCTGGGCTACGGCGACGTGGGCAAGGG
>JANOOA010000228.1:0-1551 GCA_031421115.1 Gammaproteobacteria bacterium
AACCAAGATCACGGCGCTCGGTAACAGCACGTATTGCGGCAATCATGTCCATGTCGGAATCTGTACCCTTGTTATTTTTTTATTTCGAGAAAATTACGCAACATGGCATGGCCGTGCTGGGTCAAAATGGATTCCGGGTGAAACTGTACACCTTCCACGGCAAGTGCTTTGTGACGCACGCCCATGATCTCATCAACCTCACCACTCGCAGTTTGCGTCCACGCGGTCACTTCCAGGCACTCTGGCGCGGTGGCTTTTTCAATTACCAGCGAATGATAACGCGTCGCCTCGAACGGGCTGGGTAAACCACGAAACACACCCACGCCCGTGTGATAAATCATGGAAGTTTTGCCATGCATGATTTCACGCGCGTGAATGATGCGGCCGCCAAACACTTGGCCAATACTTTGATGCCCCAGGCACACACCCAACAGTGGAATCTTGCCCGCAAACGCCTTGATCACCGCCATTGAAATGCCCGCCTCATTCGGCGTACAGGGGCCCGGCGACACCACGATATGATCCGGCGCAAGTTGCGCAATCTCATCTACGGTGATCTGATCATTACGATAGACGCGCACATCCGCACCCAGCTCACCCAGGTATTGCACCAGGTTGTAGGTGAATGAGTCATAATTGTCGATCATCAGTAGCATGTCGCGCCTATCCTTTTGTTCTTGATATAATTTATTCGCATTGACACCCGCTTTTTCTCCGCCACGCCTACTACAGCGCAAAAACCGGATACGCGAATCTGCTATTTTCGCCTAAATCGGCTCCGGTATAAAGCCCTGGATCTTTTCCCGTTTTGAAACGGCGCGCAACGGCGCTGTTTGGAAAATACCCAGATTGACGCATTTCATGCCACGATACAAAATTGACGACGAGAACTCCAGCGGGCGCGAGATGCCGGGTTAGGCGAATGAACCACCGCCGAGTCCAAGTACCAGCACACGCTTGAGCGTGCCCGGCGATAGTTCTTGCGCATAAAAAAATGCGGGTAGCATCAGCAAATCCCACAACGTGCCAGTGATAGGCTGCGCAGAGTTATACTGGCTGTGAAATACGCCGTCGCTGTATAACCGTCGGGACTGCCCCGCCGTTCTTACCTCATAATGCGTGCCATTAAGTGTCTTCTGCCAGAGGCGCCCATAGGGGACGTGTATGTTAACGATCAAGGCGTGTAAAATGGGCAATCGCTATTTTTAGATCCCTGCCGCAAGGAATATTAATGATTAAAGCCATTATTACCGACATTGAGGGTACCACATCCTCACTTTCATTTGTCAAAGACGTACTGTTTCCCTACGCTCGCGAACACATGAACGACTTCGTGCGTGCGCACGCCCACGATCATGATGTGCGCATGCTATTGAACGAAGTGGCAACTATCACACATGTCGCTACCGACAACCAAGTGATCGAACAGCTATTACGCTGGATGAGTGAAGATAAAAAAATTACACCGCTTAAAGCCCTGCAAGGCATGATCTGGGAACAAGGTTACAAGCGCGGCGACTTCACCGGCCATGTTTATGTGGATGCGGTGCG
>JANOOA010000229.1:0-9493 GCA_031421115.1 Gammaproteobacteria bacterium
TGACCGTTTCCGGGCAACCCCAGCGCCACCGCGGGTTGTGGGCAAATTTACCCGCACCCAGTGGGTGAAGCCGGCAGGGTGGCCTGAGATAATGGCGGGCATTGAATTTCCCGCCGCCGCCATGACCGACTTCCTGATCAAATGCCTGCCCTACAATCTGACAGCGCAGGCGGGATTGTCGCTGGTCGGACAATACCTCAAACGCTTTGCCCAAATCGACCAGATAATCGACCCGCGCTTTCCCATTTCCGGCCAGGGCGGCATCGCCACCAGCAGCCTGCTCAAGGCCTATGTCGGCCTGCTGTGCACCGGCAAATCCGACTTCGACGCCATTGAATCGCGGCGCCGGGACGCTTTCTTCAAGGACGCGCTGGGTCTGGTGGCCGTGCCTTCTTCGCCGACCTTGCGCCAGCGCATGGATGCGCTGGCGGATTCGGGAGAACCCGCACTCACCGCCCTGGACGAGGCCAACGAGCGGCTGCTGCGCCGCGCCAAGCCCGCCTTCACGCCCTTGTCCACCGGACATCTGGCTCTGGACTTCGATGTCTTCACGCTCGACAACAGCGGCACCGCCAAGGAGGGCGTGGGCCGCACCTACATGGGCTTCGACGGCTACGCACCGATCGCCGGCTACCTGGCGGAGGAAGGCTACTGCCTGGGTCTGGAATTGCGTCCGGGCACCCAGCACTCGGCCAGAGAAACCCTGGATTTCCTCAAACGATTGCTGCCGCGTGCCCGCGCGGTGTCGAGTCTGCCGCTCCTGGTGCGGGCGGACTCGGGTTTCGATGGCGCCGCCATCTTCGTGGCGATGGCCGAGGCCCGTGCATCGGGATCGCTGGACTGGCTGGTGAAGTGGAACCCGCGCGGCTGCTATACAGACGCCCTGCATCAACGTTTGGCCGCCGACCCTGCCACCGCCTGGACGCAGCCGCGCGAGGGCAAGCGCGAGACCTTCATGGTGGAAACCATCACGCGCGAGCATGGCGGCGTATCCGTTTCCATGCGCCGGGTGATGCACTTGATCGAGCGCCACGGCCAGGCCCTGCTGATGCCCGATATCGGGATCGAAGGCTGGCTGACCAGTCTGGACTTGCCGGCGGCGGACATCGTCAAGTTGTACCAGGGGCACGGCACCCACGAGCAGTTCCATTCCGAGTTCAAGACCGATCTGGACCTGGAGCGGCTGCCTTCGGGCAAGTTCGCGACCAACGATCTGGTGCTGTCTCTGGCGGTGCGGGCCTTCAACATCCTGCGCGCTATCGGCCAGGCCACCTTGATCAGCCCGGACAGTCCGGTGCGCCACCTTGCCAAGCGGCGCCGCATCCGAACGGTGATGCAGGAAATCATCGGCATTGCCGCGCGGGTGATTCAGCATGCCCGCCGCCTCACCCTGGGACTGGGGGAATGCTGCGCGGCCTTTGCTGTGTTTGAGCGGCATCATCAGGCGCTCCTCCAGTTCTCCGACTAACGCTAAACCCTGCGTTTGTTTCGGTGGGACGCACCAATGCCGTCAGGCAGGCGCCGGCACGCCCAGACGACGTGAAAGCGGTATCCGCGCCGGTTTCGACGGCTCGGTTTCGTTCCAATTTCGTTCGAGTGGGCATGCTCAAATCAAATCCCAAGCTCAATCCAGATCAAAACGTCATTCCCGTTGGCGATGGCAGGGTGCGGGGCAATGTGGTTAAAGAAGGTCACGGATTCAGGAGTACCTAACCACAGCGATTTATACATAAGTAGCCATCAATGGATGGCGCTCTTTTTAATCAAAGAAGCAACCGTGCTTATCGGGTTGGCACACACAGCAAAAATAGGGGCTACTTTTCATACTGAAAATGGGATAGTGGGGCCGCTTGATGGACCAGAAGGCGACCGTGCCTCCGAATTTTCAGAGAAAACTGCTCGCAAGTTGGGAATCCGGTTCGGTGGGTGTGCCAACCCGATAAGCACGGAAGCAACAATTGTGCTTGCCACAAGCTCAGCTTCCCCCTCTCTCATTGCTGACGATATCGGCAAACTTAATACCTCCTCAGCCAATATTTCAGCAACGGGCAAGTTATACCCTGAAAAATCTTGGTAACAGGCTTGTCGATGCGGCGGGATCGGGTAGTGAATGACCGTAGATACACCTTGCTGTTCCAGAAACATCTTTAACGCATCCCGTTGCCTGCTGCGAATGACGTAAAGGTGCCACACGGGTTCAGCGTAGTCAGGCACAGAAGGTATACAGACGCCTGCACTGGCCAAAAGCTTCGAATACCGATCCGCGACCTCTCTGCGGCGTGTATTCCATTCATCAAGCACTATCAGCTTTACGCGGAGAAAAGCCGCCTGCATTTCATCCAAACGGCTGTTGTAGCCAGCAAGATCATGCTGATACTTCACTGTTGAGCCGTAGTTGCGTAGCTGTCTGACCTTATCGGCAATCCCATCGTCGTTGGTAAGTACTGCACCACCATCACCGAGCGCGCCCAGATTTTTGCCAGGGTAGAAGCTCGTGGCGGCAGCATGACCCAAGGATCCTACACGGCGGCCTTTGTAGCGAGCACCTTGCGCCTGGGCTGCATCCTCAATGACAACAAGGCCATGCTTTGCCGCAAGGGCATTGATGGGGTCCATGTCTGCTGGCTGGCCATACAGATGCACAGGAATAATTGCACGAGTTCGACTGGTGATTGCGTTAGCGATCAGCGCTGGATCAATATTGTGCGTGTCTATGTTCGGCTCAACAGGAACGGGGGTTGCCCCACATTGGGTAACGGCCAGCCAGGTTGCAATGAAGGTGTTTGAAGGCACGATGACCTCGTCGCCGGGACCGATGCCATAAGCTCGCAACAGCAGATGCAGCGCCTCCAGTCCGTTACCGACACCGATGCAGTGTTTCACTTCGCAGTATTGGGCGAATTCAGCCTCAAAGGCTTCAAGTTCTGGCCCCATGATGAACCAACCTGAATCTACGACCCGGCGATAAGCTGCATCAAGCTGCTCCCGGATGGATTGGTGCAACCGACCGAGATCAAGAAATGGTACTTGCATTACTGGGATACTTTCATTTTTCACAATTTGACCTTCGTCGCTTTAACCAAAACCGACGCCACTGCAGAAGTGATCCCTTCAATCCGCTCTTCCAAACCCACCCACAAGGGCAACCGCACCAACCTGTCTGCAAGGTCTTCAGTTACCGGCAGTTCGCCGTGGGATCTGCCGAACTTTCTCCCGGCGGGTGAGCTATGTAGGGGGATGTAGTGAAAAACTGTTGCGGTTCCATTTTTTCGCATGTCATCGATAAACGCTGTTCTAAACGCCAAGTCAGGCAAAATCAGGTAATACATGTGCGCATTTTGGGTACAGCCATGCGGCACTATAGGGCGACGAACCGAACCATCATGCTCAAGCGATGCAAACGCCTGATGGTAGGTATTCCACACCGCCAGGCGTCGGTGCGTGATCTCATCCGCCGCCTCCATTTGCGCCCAAAGGAAAGCAGCAATCAACTCCCCCGGCAGATAACTTGAACCAACATCGCACCAGGTATATTTATCGACTTGCCCCCTGAAGAACTCGCTGCGGTTGGTCCCCTTCTCGCGAATGATCTCCGCCCGATGCGCCAGAGAGACGTCGTTAATCAACAACGCCCCTCCCTCGCCGGAAATGATGTTCTTTGTCTCGTGAAAACTCAGGCAGCCAAGATGGCCAATTGAACCCAAGGGCCGGCCTTTGTAGCTGGACATGATTCCTTGCGCCGCATCCTCGATCACCATCAGCTTATGCCGGCGGGCGATGTCCATAATGGTATCCATTTCGCAGGCCACCCCAGCGTAGTGCACAGGAACAATAGCCTTGGTTCGCGGGGTAATTGCTGCCTCGATCAGGGTTTCATCAATATTGAGGGTATCCGGGCGAATATCGACAAAAACTGGCACCCCGCCACGCAGAACAAAGGCATTCGCCGTCGAAACGAAGGTATACGAAGGCATGATGACCTCATCGCCCGGCTTGATATCCAGCAAGATGGCCGCCATCTCCAACGCTGCGGTGCAGGAGTGCGTCAACAAGGCCTTCTCAGATCCGGTGCGAGCCTCTAGCCAGCCATGGCAACGCTTAGTGAAAGGGCCGTCGCCCGCAAGCTTGCCATTAAAGTGTGCCTCGGCAATGTACAAAAGCTCCTTGCCGGACATGTAAGGTTTGTTGAACGGAATCATTACGCGGAACACTCCATAATCCAGTGGGTATAAGGAATCCAACGACGATGGCTCAGGGTTCCACACACATTTTGAAAGGTTTGACTGGCAAGTGCACGATAGCCATCGGCGTTACGCACGTTCTGCCCACGGTCATGGCGGATCAGGTACCGGGCAATTGGGTTTTGCCCCGGAGCAAGGCAGGGATCAATCGTAATCATACGGCCATGCTCGCCTAAGGCCTCGCGCGTCAACGCGAACAGGTTGGCGGCAACATCATCGTCGAGGTGGTGCAAGACGCCGATCACCAGTACCACGTCAAATTTCGGTAGTTCATTCAGCGCAGTTTTATCAAGCAGGCCGCAATGAAAATGGCCACGGGATCCAAAGCGAGTCTTGGCGGCCTTTATGTACGGACGACTGATGTCAAAGCCCCAATACCCCACGCTAGCAGGCAGATACGGCAGAATTTCCGCCGTACCGCAGCCGATATCCAGTATCCGGCAGTTTGGCGAAGGCTTAACGAAATTTTCAACAAGCTCACGACGGACTTCATGTGCCCCCATGATGTTTTGAAGGGTGTCATAGATCACAGGATGCGAAAGAATGGCGCGGGCGCCGCTGGTAATTTGACCCACGAGCTACCCCTTGGAAATAACAATAATACCGAGAATCACCAGTGCACTCCCGGCAAGCTTCGTGATGCTCATAGTTTCCTGGAACAACAGGTAACCCGCAGCCAGCACCAAAATGTAGTTCAGGGTAACGAACGGATAAGCATAGCTGATCTCGAACTTGGTCATTGCCAGCATCCAGGAAACGCCAGCCAGAAAAGTGGCAACGATGCCGGACATCACCCAAGGGTTCAATAGCAGTGCGATGACGTAGCCCAACTTGTCCGACAGGTTATATGGGAGTGGACCTGCTTCGGACACCTGCCAGCGCATGATGAGTTGGCTGTACACGGTAAATACGATAGTGGAAAAGATGAATGAGTGTTCGATTAGACGATTCATTAAGTTCGCCTCGGTAAGTCGTTCAAAAGGGGCCGCTGATTTCGCGTGATAAAGGTGACGGTTTCAACTGAGAGCACCATTTCGCCAGCCCCAGATGTACCAGGGGGCGTCGGGGCCGACGTTGAACAGAAGGTCGAGAATCGAGACGCCGTGCACGAACGGCGGAAAGCGCTGCGGGTATCCGGGATAGCCCGAGTAATCCTTCCACATCAGTTCGATGCCCGCGTCGGCGAACCGCGCGGGCTCGATGTAATCTTTGGCCGCCGGGCCGGAAATGTAGCGATCCGCTTTGGCCTTGACCACCAGCTCCAGCAACCTATCCAGCTTGTGCCCTGAAGCGTGAAATTCGCGGGAATCGCAGAATTCCGTGGCGATGCCCAGCAAATCCCGGGAAATTGTGCGAATGAGATGTTGGTTCAGCTCAGAGAGATTGGTCCATTTCCGGCTTAGATAAATGTCCTCGAAAAATGACTGGTAGCGAGAGAAGTGCGGACACTTGCCATAGTTGTGTTGAATCGTCTTCCAGTGTTTTGCTTGCCACATAGCATTCTTGATCTCCACCTCACAGATCAGCCGGTCCTTGTCAATGCCAGTCGGCACTGTAATCCACTCCGCACCTTGCGGGGTCTTGATCTTGTTGCGGTTGCGCCAATCATTCTTGGTGAACTGAACGTCGTCGTAAAAGATGAACGCATCGGCATCATGGATCAGGTCGAAGTAGCCTTTCCAGGGAACGTAATTGGATTGAAGTACAACGACGCTTTTCACTGATCTTTTCCGGTGAACCTTGAAAGCATCTTGACGAAGCTCGCCTCGGGCACCTGCCCGTGATCGACAATTGCTGCCCCGGCGCCAATAAAGCTGTGGGCGCCGACCCGGGAAAACCCGCACACTGTGGCATTCGGAGAAACAAATGTATTCGAACCGACCGTCACGTCATGGTTGATACATGCCCCCGGCCACACTACGGCAAGCTCGGCAATCTCGGCACGCACATCCACAATGGCGCCTGCCATGACCATAGTGCCTGCGCCTATCCGCGCGCTATCCGCCACATAGGCGCGCGGATGGATCAGCGTTGGCGCACAGTAACCGGCTGACTGAATGCGCTGCCAGGCAGCCCAGCGCGCGGGTAGATTCGAATAGCCAATGGCCATGGCGACGCCATACTGCGAGGGTGGATGAGTCCGAGTCACAGAAGCGAGATCGCCGAGAATATGTGATGCGCTGTTGTAATCATCCACCATGCCAGCTGCTTCATGCCCACAGTGGCGAATAAGCTCAGCCACAGTCGCAGCGAAATCCTTCGAGCCGTAAATCAACAGACGCATCGCGGCTCAGCCCTTATTTTCAGAATCGGTGGTGTGGCCGATAAGAAACAGCGGCTTCCGGGAGGACTTGAAGTTCATCCTACCCAAATACTCGCCGAAGATTCCCAGGATGAGCAACTGAATGCCGCCGAACAGGATGATGGCGGCCATAACCGACGCGAAACCAGTCACCGTGATCAACCCGAACAGCTTGCCCACCAGAATGCCCCCCAACCAGCCCATTCCTAGCAGGAAAAACAAGAGGCCGACCCAGGAGGCGATCCTGAGGGGGATGTCGGAAAAAGTGACGAAGATGTTGATGGTGTGGGTCAGGAGTTTACGAAAGGTGTAATTGCTGGTGCCGTGAGACCGGGCGCCATGTTGCACTTCGACCGTGGCATAGCGGTTGGTGAGCCAGGAGAGATACCCGTCCACGAAGGGGAAGGGGGAGTCGAACTGGGTCAGGGCGCGAGCGATGTCCCCGCGGATGAAGCGGTAACTCGTGTAGGCATGGTTCAGGGACGGGATGGCTTTGTTGAAGAGCCAGCGTGCGACATGGGAGGAAACGTTGCGCCAAGAATTGTGGGTGCGCTCTGGGTACACGCCGTACACCAGATCATAGCCCTCCAAGGCCTTCTTGTAGAGATCGGGCAAATATTCCGGCGCCTGTTCCAAGTCGTCGTCCAAGGTCACGATCCAGTCCCCCTTGGCATGAGCGAAGCCACATATAGTGGCAGCGTGCTGTCCGAAATTGCGGCTAAGCTGGATGCCCTTTACCCGCGCATCTCGATTCGCAAGATCGACGATTATCGGCCAAGACCGGTCGCCGCCACAGTCTTCCACGAGCACAATCTCGAAATCATTCGGCGAGATGTTGTCGAGCGAGTTCTTGAGTCGTTGATATAACTCCTCGAGACACCCCTCGGCCTTGTAAACGGGGATTACAACTGAAATATGTGGCATAAAATTAAAAGTTCCATCGCTACCACCTGTAGAGGACCTTGTCAGGATCCGAACCAGGAATTTCTAGCAAAGCGCCGTACAGCGTGAAGCATAAAATCAAAAAAAGCGCATAAAAAATAGCAGGATATGGAATTGCCAAACTATTTATCCACCCAGATTTGAATTTATCGCCTCCATAAATAATCAACAAATAACCCTTAATATTACCAAAGACTTTTTCCTGATGAACCGCAAACCCGAGCATAAATCCCTGTAGCGCGATAATATGGCGCATATCAATAAACAGAAATACCGGGGCGGCGATAGTGCTAATTATCGACAACAAAATTAAGCTGTTTCTATTTATCAAGTCGCGAAAATAAATACATTTCAAAAAGATTAAATACAAACACACATACAAAGAAGTGTATGAAATCAGCAAATGACTAGCTCTTGCCTTGCCACCATCAAAGCTAACCGCAAGAAAGGTTTTTGCAGCCCACATAACGGCAAAATCCAATGGGTTTTCCCGAATCATGCCCAAATACTCTGCAACGGAATATTCCCCCCCGCCTTGCTTAATACGTTCATACCTTTCAGAAAATTTATCGCCCTCTGTTTTCTTTAGTATTGCTAACCCTCGATGACTTTCCACGCCCAATTGAGCTCCGTGGCCGAATTTATAATGCGGCATCAATCTTGTCATGCCGTTGGTCAACCATTGCTGCCCCGTCGGAAGCCAATCGCCCCTGTCCCGCATGGGTTGCACGATGGTTGCTTCAAAATATGAGTCGTAAACTTTTGGGACAGCAGCAGCAATTAAAAATACCGCAAAGGCAACAATTAACTTCCTACTAGTGAGGCTTTCGTCTATCTTCCGCCCACCGAAAATAGAAGCAAAAAGATAAACAATTAATAAATATCCGGCCAGCGAGTACTGGCCACTTGAACACAAAGTTAATCCAACCAAAATACCTGAAGCAAACAGCGCAGGCACATTTTTAAAATAATCACGATTTCTTGCAATAAGAACCACTGAACTTGTTGCTGCGACAAAGAATGTCCAGGTTGGCAAGTCGACCATTAATCCATCAAAGATTCGCGTGAATTTAAATAAATAAAACAATATAAAGACAAAGACGATATTTTTATACAATCTCAAATTCACGCACAATATTTTCGATACAACAAAAGGAATCCCAACGGCAGCAACAAAGGAAAAAAGAAGCGCGTGGTATATTTTAATGAACAAGAAGTGGTCTTGTTCCAGGTGGGCCGCCAACTCGTACAACCAGATGTATGGATAAACGGACAAAAATCCTTTATATAAAACATAAGATGACTTTATTGTCTCGTCACGAAATGAAGTTATTGTTTGCCAGATGCTATGCGCATCCCCAAGCTCAAGCAACAAAAAGACTGAAGGTGGAAATATAAAATCCCCAATCAAATAAAAACTTATAATAAATGGGATTAAATAAGGATTAAAAACCATCTTTCTGAATAGCGAATTGCTGCCTGCCCCAGATTCAGGAATGGCGCGCATAACGCGTGCCCAAGCGCGAGTTAAACGCGAGCATTGATGCAATGTATCCGGGATAAGCAAACGATCTTGCATTACTTGGATGCTTTCTGTGCGTCTTGAATGAACTCATTGTATTCGCGGTAATAGTCCAGCTCGTCGTAATAGTCCGAAGCCAGCACCATGCACACCGCCCCCGAGGAGAAATTGTCGATCTCTCGCCATATCATGGGGCAAACATAAAGGCCGTAGTAGCTACGATTCATATGCACGGTTTTTTTTCCATGCCCGTCGTCGAGGTGGATGTCAAAAGACCCAGACATGGAGATGATTAGCTGGTGCAGTGCCTTATGGGCGTGGCCCCCGCGCTCCGCACCGCCAGGAACGTCATATAGATAGTAGACCCGGCGAATATCGAACGGGATGTGGCGGTTTGCTTCAATAAAGGTCAAG
Source organism: Gammaproteobacteria bacterium (assembly GCA_031421115.1). Classification (GTDB taxonomy): domain Bacteria; phylum Pseudomonadota; class Gammaproteobacteria; family Ga007554. The sequence continues at coordinate 9,422 of JANOOA010000229.1, forward strand.
TTGCCCCGAGGATCATTGATGCGTGGCAGATCAACAATTTGGCATTTATTCAGATTCATAGCTGTTCTCCAT
>JANOOA010000230.1:0-4659 GCA_031421115.1 Gammaproteobacteria bacterium
GGAGGCAAAGTCGCTGGCAGTGTCTCGAAGAAAACTCACTATGTGGTAGTGGGTGCAGATCCGGGATCAAAAGCAGACAAGGCACGTGAACTGGGCGTAATGATACTTTCAGAACAGGAGTTTTTGGAATTACTTGATGAGAGTTAATGATAAAAAAGACCAATAAACATCCCGCCGCAGCCTGTCCTCGAGTGCTGTAATTGAGGGCGGAAATGACGAATTATTATTAGAGGTGCCCTTAATGCACTCTGCGCATCAAAAACAATCCCAGCCCTAAAAACAATGCAGGCGGCAATACTGCGCTCACTATCGGGTTTATTCCATAACTAATGCCTGCATAGCTGAAGGTTTAATTAAGCAGATAAAAAGTAATCCCCAGCAGTGTCCCCACCATAATCCGCTGCCCTATACCCACTGAGCGTAATGTACCAAAAACAAAGGGGATAGCCAGAAACACCATCACACCCGTACCCAGCGGCAACATGATTTTTTTCCAGAAAGCCATTTCATAACGATCCGCATTCAGGTTGTTATCCTGTAAATAATCAATGTATTTACGCAACCCCAACAGTGACAGCTTATCCGGCTTCACCGCGACCACACCCAACACCGCCGGGCTCAACAATGAACCCCATTCTGCACTGGGCTGATGTTGGGTGATGACGCCTGATTCACTGATCCTGCTGTATTGAATATCCTGCAATTGCCATTTGTTTTCCTGATACGCGGCAGTGCGCGCATACGTAACAGTCTGCAAACGATTATGTTGATCAAATTCATAGATGGATATATCAGCAAGCTGAGAGTCCGCGAAGATTTCACGCACGTGAATAAAATTACGGCCATCACGCGCCCAGAAACCGCTTTGCGTTTTCAGGGAGATGCGCTCAGCCAATGCTGCAGAACGCATGGTTTGCCCATAATATTCCGCTTGTGGCGCCAGCCATTCACCGACGATTACCGCGATCACCATCAACAATGCACCCACTTTCATCACCGACAAAATAATGCGCCCCATCGACACGCCCGCCGCGCGAATCGCAACCAGCTCACTGCCGCTGGAAAGCATGCCTAGCCCCACCATGCTGCCAATCAATGCCACCGGCGGGAACAACTGATAAACCAGGCTAGGCAACGTCAACGCCACATAATACACGGCTTGCAATAGTCCGTACTTTCCTCGGCCAATAGAATCCAGCTCACCCACAAAGCCGGCAAAGGAAAACAGTGCGATAAACACCAGCATCACTACCAGCGTGTGGCTGGCAACGGTTACGCCAATATAACGATCAAGAATGCGCACTTTAGACGGCAGCCTTTCTGAACATGCTGGCAATCACCCATCGGATTCCCGACTGCTGCACCATAAAAAATATCACACCCATCATGAACAAGCCATGCACCCACCACAAGCCTATATCCGCAGGCATGACACCGCGCTCCAGCCAGGCGCGCCCTACCCCGAGCAAATTACTGTAGATGACATACACCAGAATACCAACGAATAATTTTGCATAACGCCCCTGACGCGGATTAGTACGGCTTAAGGGCACTGCCAGCAACGCAAGCAAAACCGTTACGATAGGCATGGCCATACGCCACTGTATTTCCGCTTTGTCAGCCAGTGCATCAGACTCCCACAAAGTTGCCGTAAGCGTAGCCGCCAATTTGCGCTGTGAATGCACGACCGCTTTTTCTTCAACGCGAATGGCGTGTTCCTTATATTGCACAATCTTGAAATCAGCATTGCCGGGGCTACCTTCATAACGGTAACCATCCATCAATACTACAAAACGATCTCCCGTTTTTGGATCAATACGGTGGCGCGCTATTGGCGCTGAGACAATGCCTTGCTTCCCGTCTTTTTCACTATGAATAAATACATTACTCATTACGCTTTGATCTTTGCTCAAATCCTCTATGTAAAATACCAGTCTGCCATCATTGACCTCCTTAAAATTCCCCGCCACGACACCCTTCAAATCTGCCGCTGCCTCAGCCTGATCCAGAAGTTGCGAACCTTTTTCTTCAGCCCAAGGAGCCACATACCAGGATACCGCGGCCACCCCGGCGGCAAATATCACGGAAAATATCAGAACATTTTTTAAAAGCCGCACCGGGCCAATGCCACACGCTGCGAGCGCCGTCATTTCACTGTCTTTATAGAGGCGTCCCAACGCAAGCATGATGGCCAGATATAAGGCCAAAGGCAATATTAATACCATGGCATTAATTGATTTGAGCAACAGCAATTGCAACACCACGTCAGCGGTTAACGTGCCAGCGTCCGCTTTCGACAGGAAACGTATGAAACGGTTACTGATATAAATGACCGATAAAATCCCTGTGACTGCCAGGAATGTCTGTAGTATTTCTTTAAAGAGATAGCGTTCGATAATCACGGTTCAGTTAAACGTCAGAGCTATCAGTGGTGTGATGGTATAGGTTTCGGGAGGATACGACAGGCGCCCAATGTACATATTATCTGTAAAAGGCGCAACTTGCCCTGACAATTCCGCCATTTATGGCGGAAGCGGCCGCTGGCGCTGTTTTTAATTCAACCCAGATTCCATTAGCCTCGCAGATTCAGTGCTTTGTGCGGCCGCAGTAGAGTGCTAATGGAAAATCTGGGCTCAAGGCGCAACCGGTGTCTTTTTTTGTTTCTGCAATAGCGTATTTATACTTTTTGCCGCCGCTGACACGATGGGAGCATACTGCACCAGCGTTTTTATAGTCCGCAACCAGCCACGACACAGGGGCTTCTTGCCAGTTGCCAAGCCAGGCTCAACACCAGACTCGCGGCGGCGCTTGCCGCGTAACAAGCCTAACAGTACACCCACTGACAACCCACCTAGCAACACTTTGGGATCGCTGATTTTTTGCAGAATAATCGTTTTCAATTCCTGCGTTTGATGATGCGCGTCACGCCGATGTTGCTCCAGACACATTTCCGCATCATGAATTGATTTCTTCAGCATTTGCATGTTCTTTTTCTCTGATAATCGCTGTCATCTGGCGACGGGTTGCCTGAAACAGCAGATTACGGCTGAGCTTAATGATAAGCACAACCAATCCGCCACCTGTCAGCACATTGATGAGCGCAATACACAGCAGCGACAGCCCCCATCCTAACCCCAAATACACCAGCCACAAGGCGAACCCCGCCATGAGTAGCAACCATGCTGTAATAAACAGCAAGCCCGCCGCCAACCCCAGCCCCAGAATCGCGGCTGCACTCACCCCGGCCAAGCGCGCTTCCAATGCGGCCAACGCAGCCAAGCCATCGAAAATAGCGCGCCAAGTGCGCAGCAGCGCGACCCCCTTACGCAAAAGGGATGCCTCGGCTGCTGCATTCTTTACATCGTCGGGAGGTGTGTCCGCAGGGGGTTCAACTGATGACATTTGAGGACACACCCTTCACAACCTTTGCTAACGTCTCAATAAAACGCCAACCACCACCCCTACCGCCACGGCAACACCTACCGCAGTGAGAGGATTTTCCTGAATATAGCCAGACACCGAGCTGGTTAATTCCCTGGTAGTATCCTGGGCTTTCTTGGCGCTTGCCTTAACACTTTCCTGTGCCTTATGCGTCGTTTCTCTCAAGTGCTCTTCCGCATGACTAACGGGGCCTGAAATTTTATCCAAGGTCTCGTGTGCCGATTTTACAACCTGATCCGTTATAGGATGAGTTTCTATACGTGCCACCATATTAACCTCCCGTTCTCGCCCGTTCTCAATTATTTACGTCCACATATATGACATGGGAATCATAACTGATTTTTTCAAGTGCCATGACAATCTCTTTTGATGACTCTATGTTAAAATCATGGTGCGCTAGCAATCACTCGCCCACACACTCACAGAAGTGTAAGTTCACAACAGGAGGTTTCTCATGAATACCCCGACATTACCCGAAGCATCACTTCCACCTGCAATACCACGCCTTGAATTAAATGGCCCTGCGCCAGACTTTGAAGCAGTGACGACTCATGGTGTGCTGCGCCTCTCCAATTGGCAAAAAGACAAATGGATAATTTTATTTTCACACCCGGCAGACTTTACCCCGGTATGCACCACGGAATTTATCGAGTTTGCCAAACGCCACGAAGAAATGGAAAGCAAAGGTGTCGCGTTGATTGCCTGCTCCATAGACAGTGTTTACAGCCATATCGCATGGGTTCGCAATATAGAAGAAAAATTCGGCGTTAAAATCCGCTTTCCGGTGATTGCCGATCTTGATCAAAAAGTGGCGCAACTGTACAGCATGGTACACACTCCCAGCGCCACGACAGCAACGGTGCGTTGCGTATTTTTCATTGATCCCAAGCGCAACTTGCGCGCCATGATTTATTACCCACTCAACGTCGGCCGCAACTTTGATGAAATCACCCGCGTGATCGACGCGCTGCAAACTGTCGACAAATACGGCGTGGCGTGCCCTGCCAACTGGACACCTGGGCAAGATGTCATCGTGCCACCTCCCGCCACCGTGCAAGCCGCCGAAGAGCGCGTCAACACCCCTGGCTTGCAAATTACCGACTGGTATTTTTCCAAAAAGAAATTGGGTTAACTGAAAAACCGCTTTAATTCCCGCCCCCCCCTCCCGCTGGAGGGAGGGGGGGATGCCGACCATCTTTATACGAAGCTTTATATTTC
>JANOOA010000231.1:0-3148 GCA_031421115.1 Gammaproteobacteria bacterium
GGCATAGCCAGGATGGAGGCCAGGAAGGCCCACTGATCCCGGTAAGGACGCAAGTCAGCATCCACGAACACGCTGCAGCCGTTCTCACGCGGATGCTTCTGCAGCGGCAGCGCGATCAGATTGCCAAAACCGCCTTTGGGCATCGAATCCTGATTAGGGAACAGCCGGTCGTAGGATGCCAGTTTCAGTTGGCGAGTGCGGGCACAGGTGTGACTGATGATGGCCGTGCCGAGTCGGCGTGCATCCCGAGCAGATACGCTGCCAGTGAAGAAAACCCAAGCATGCGCACCGTTGCCGGAACGTGATATTTCAAGGGCGACTGGCACACCCAGTTCGTGACACGACTGGTAAAACGCCTTGGCATCCTCACGGAAAGAAGCCTCGTCGAAATCAGCCGCAAGAAAATGGCAGGTGTCGTCAGCCAGCAGCGGATAGACGCCAATGGTGCGTTTGCCAGCGAGATGCTCGTAGATGACTGTATCCGACAACGGAATCAGCAGACGGTTGTTGCATTCCCCGCATTTGATGCGCGGCTTTTCGCAAACACCCGCCAGCCACTCATTGCCACAGGCCGGTGCGTAGCCAGATTTGCCGGTTGTTTTGCTTTCCCAGCGGATTGGATAAACATCGGTGCGCCCGCGAAACAGCCGACGAAATAGCGCCACCTTCTCGGCAGTGGAAAGGCGGGATGTTTCTGGCTCATTTACTGGCGGTGCAGGCTCAGGCGGGGTTGGTTCGGGTGGCAAACGCCACGCGATTCCGTGATCTTCCTGCAGCGCGATCAGGCGGGTGTTTTCGCTTTGCAGCGCAGCCAACGGATCGCGTTCAATCATCGGCCCCATACTCGGCAAGCAAGTAGTCCATATCGTCACCCACGCCATAGCCGAAGTTGTGACTGGTGTGGCGCACGGCATCCAGCCTGTCCCATAACGGCTGGCGTTGTGTGTCGGCCAAATTGGCGATGGTTTTTAACGCCTGCTCGAACATACGCACCAGTGCAGAAAAGTAGCCCTCGTCGTCCATGCCAAACTCATGGCTGAACCCCGCTGCCCGCTCGCAATAAAACACCATCAGTTCGACCAGACCTTCCGCTTGGCCGATAGCTTTCTTGTAATCGGCGATAGGCTTTTTCGCCTTGGCGACCGAGAAATCCTGATTCTTGAACACATCGGGCGATAGCCAGCGGTCGATGATGAGCTTATATGGTTTGAGCATATCGTCGCCCAGACTGAGACGGGTGTGAACGAAGGTTTGGTTATCCTTGCTGGCGACGTACAGGTCTTGCATCAGCCCGAGCAATCCGACGCGGTCGAAATCGGCCAGTCTGGTTTTGACGTCACTCCACGAGGTTGAGTTTTTCTTGGTGGCCATTCCTTATTCTCCGCCACCGCCGGGCTTGTGTTCAGCCTCGATTTGCTTGATCACCCTGTCGAAATCACTCTCAAACAACCGATCCTGCACGAAGCGGTATTTCTCGAATTCACTTTCAGCATGCGCCTTGGCGATTTCTGCCGTGACTTTTCCCGCGTCTTGCAAAACCTCCCGGTCGGTCGCCTCGATGAACCGGTTCAGGCGGCTTTCCCAGTCCTGCATCGTCATGGGGATCTGCCGCAGCGCCATGTCCTCAGCCACGTCCAGATAGGCCGAAACCAACCGTTGCAACTGCGCCATTTCGTGCTCATCCAAATAATTTTTGGCCACGACCACGTCGAATTTCTGAACTTTCCCTTCGGGAGCGTCCTTCCATGAGGTTAGCCCTATATTGTTTTTCGCGGCATCGGCGCGCTGGTAGATGATTTCTGCCGCCGTCTGGCCATGAATGGCCCAATGCAGCTTGTTTTGTACGGTGGCGAAAAAACGCTTGGTGGCCTGCGCCGTGACGTCGTAGTCAATCGACGTGGCGTAAATGTCAGTGATTTTTTGGTAGAACTTGCGCTCCGAGAGGCGGATTTCCCGAATGCGCTGCAACTGTTCTTCAAAATACCGCTTGGTGATAACTGAGCCGTCATTCTTCAGGCGCTCATCATCCATCGCGTAGCCCTTGATGGTGAATGATTCAATGACGGTGTTTGCCCATTTGCGAAACTGCACGGCGCGTTCGGAGTTGACCTTGTGGCCGACGGCGATGGTCGCGGCGAGCTTGTAGTGCATGGTGTTATAGCTTTTACCGTCTGCCGCAGTTATTCGAAAATTTCGAATAACTGCTTCTTCCTGCAGCTCACTGTCGGCAAACACCTTTTTCAGGTGGTAATTGATGGTGTGGGTTTCAACGTCATAGAGCAGCCCCATCATCTTCTGAGTGAGCCAGACGTTTTCATCGGCATACACTGCTTCCACACCACCTTGACCGCTGGCGGCGACAAAGGTCAGATATTCGGCCGCTGATGAACGGGCAAGTGAGACCTCATTTTTCTTGGAAACTTGTGGTTGCTTGTTCTTGCTCATTCAAGTCCCCATCTTTTCTGATGGTGTAAGTTTTTCATTGCGTACTTTAACGAAAGCGAAAGCAAAATAATGAAAGTGACAAAGAAGGATAACCCATTGGACGCAATAAAAGCGCCACGAATTTACCCTCAATTTTAAATCTGCAGTGGTACGACACAAGACAGCCGGGAATCTCAGTACCGCCGAATGTTCCCGCAAATTTGACGTGCTGCCAAAATTGACTCGACGATGGGAGAAACAATACGAAGCGGGGCGGGTATCCGAGCACTTCAATTTGGTGGAGCCGGGCGGAATCCTTTTTTGGCTGCGCCAAAAAAGCCTCCACGTCGGGTGCTGCATTACCCTCCGATTTCGACAGCGGCAAGCAATGCTTGCCGAAACCCTGTCTCCATCCTCGCGCCATGCATGGCGCTCGGATTCGTGAGGCACAAAACATGAAGCAGTTCATGTTTTGTGTCCACACTCATCCACCGTCCCGTCGGTTCAATTCCGCCCTGATTTCGTTCAACAAATGAAAAGACCACCCGATGAAACTGGGTGGTCTTTTCATTTGTTGGTGGAGCCGGGCGGAATCTCCCACGGTTTCGCCGGTAGGCGAAACCGGCTCAGGCGGCGCAAAGCAATGCTTTGCGAAACCCCGCCTTCGCCCACCGTCCCGTCGGGTGGTTTTCACCCAAATGTAAAAAAAAATAATTAATCGCAC
>JANOOA010000232.1:0-6018 GCA_031421115.1 Gammaproteobacteria bacterium
CGGATCCATATGCTTGAGCAGACCGATAAGCGCGGCAACTTTCTCGTCACTGGCGGTATGGTAAACAATCTGCGACACATTGTCGGCGGTCACCTTGCCACTTTCAACTTTCACTAACTGCGGATTGTTCATATGCTCGTAAGCCAGTTCGGTGACACGCAACGATAGAGTGGCCGAAAACAGCAAGCCGAGCCGCTTGTCAGGGCTGGGCATTTGCCGCAGCAGGTAACGGATGTCCTTGATGAACCCCAGGTCAAACATGCGGTCGGCCTCATCCAGCACCACCACCTGCACTGCCTTCAGGTCAAACACGTTCTGCTTGAAATAGTCAATGATACGCCCCGGCGTGCCGATCAGGATGTCCAGGCCGGTCTCAAACAACGCGCGCTGTGACTCATAACCTGCGCCGCCATACACTACTCCCACGCTCAAATCGGCATACTTGCCCAGACTCACGGCATCTTTGTGAATCTGGATGGCCAGCTCGCGGGTCGGCGCCAGTATGATGGCACGGGGCTGGTTAAGGCGACGGCTGGGGTGTGCGGGCGCCACAATCAAACGATTCATGGCCGCCAGCAGGAAGGCAGCGGTTTTACCCGTACCGGTTTGGGCCTGACCTGCGACATCTTTACCCGCCAGCATCAAAGGCAAGGTAGCGGCCTGAATAGGCGTACAGGCGGTAAAGCCGGTTTCGGCAACACCGCGCCGCAGAACATCGGGAAGATCAAAACTGGAAAACGGGATTTCCCGGACTTCATTGGCAGATTCATTCATAAGTAACCAAGAATACCAGAATTATGAGGGATTGCTCTGGAAATTATGGTGAAATATGGCGTAGTTTAGACTTGAATGTTATATTCAGACGCAGATTAGTCTTAAATTCCAGACGGGGGGCTTATCACTTACCCTCGTTTTATCAATTTCCACAAGGGAGAACGCCACTGTGAGTAAGAACATTGTCTACGTTACCGATGCAAGCTTCGATAGCGACGTACTCAAGGGAGACCTGCCTGTGCTGGTCGACTTCTGGGCCGAGTGGTGTGGCCCATGCAAAATGATTGCGCCGATTCTGGACGAAATCGCCACAGAATATAATGGCAAAGTTAAAGTGGCCAAACTCAACATAGATGACAACCCCGACACCCCGCCAAAATTTGGCATACGCGGCATTCCTACGCTGATGCTGTTCAAAAATGGCAGCGTGGCCGCGACCAAGGTAGGCGCGGTCTCCAAATCACAACTCACGGCGTTTATTGATGGCGCCCTTTAGTAATGACGCGCTGTAGCCGTTACATAAAACAAGCGGCGCGGGGGACTAGACGCGCCGCCTGATTGTATGTTACTGTTACCCACAGTCTAAACAAGCTCTTAAACAACGCCAGTTTTAACGGCTGCGGAATCTCCCCCAGAATCGCCTGAAAAGACATACGGGCTTGTATGTACGGATAATTCTGTATTGAATACAGCATGCCCCTGCCTCATCTGGTTTCTTTTATTAATCCGCTCCACCCATCCAATGTGTTGACAACCATCCATTATGAATCTGACTGAACTTAAACAAAAACCACCTTCCGAACTTATCGACCTCGCCCAATCCATGGGCATTGAGGGCATGGCTCGCTCCCGCAAACAAGATGTGATCTTCGCTGTACTCAAAGCGCACGCCCACAAGGGTGAAGACATTTCTGGCGACGGCGTGCTGGAAATCCTGCAGGACGGCTTCGGCTTTCTGCGCTCGGCAGACAGCTCGTATCTGGCCGGCCCGGACGATATTTATGTTTCTCCCAGCCAGATCCGGCGCTTTAACCTGCGTACTGGCGACACGATTTCGGGCAAGATCCGTCCGCCCAAAGAAGGCGAGCGTTACTTTGCCCTGCTCAAGGTCAGCGAAATTAATTTTGAGTTGCCGGAAAACGCCAAGAACAAGGTGTTGTTCGAGAACCTGACGCCGCTGTTCGCCAACCAGCGTCTCACCATGGAAATCGGCAACGGCAGCACCGAAGACTTGACAGCACGGGTCATTGACCTGGTGGCGCCCATCGGTAAAGGCCAGCGCGGCATGATTGTGTCGCCGCCAAAAGCCGGTAAGACCATGATGCTGCAGCACCTCGCACAGTCGATCGCCGCCAATCATCCCGAATGCTATTTAATTGTGCTACTGATTGACGAGCGCCCTGAAGAAGTAACCGAAATGGCGCGCTCGGTGCGCGGCGAAGTGGTTTCCAGCACTTTTGACGAACCCGCCAGCCGCCATGTGCAGGTGGCTGAAATGGTCATCGAAAAAGCCAAGCGCCTGGTTGAACATAAACGTGATGTGGTGATTTTGCTCGACTCTGTGACGCGTCTGGCACGCGCTTATAACACCGTGATTCCGTCATCCGGCAAGGTATTGACTGGCGGCGTAGACGCCAATGCGCTGCATCGCCCCAAACGCTTTTTCGGGGCGGCGCGTAACATTGAAGAAGGCGGCAGCCTGACCATCATCGCCACCGCACTGATCGACACCGGCTCACGCATGGATGATGTTATCTATGAAGAGTTCAAAGGCACTGGCAACATGGAAGTGCATCTGGAACGCAAAATCGCCGAACGCCGCATCTATCCGGCCATCAACATCAACCGTTCCGGCACACGTCGTGAAGAACTGCTCACCAACGCCGATGAACTGCAAAAGATGTGGATTCTGCGCAAACTGCTGCACCCCATGGAAGATTTGGCTGCCATGGAATTTCTGCTCGATAAGCTCAAGGCTACCAAGACCAACGCTGAGTTTTTTGATTCGATGCGGCGCGGTTAGGCATTTAACCCATAAAAAAGGAGGCGCGTTAAAACGTGCCTCCTTTTTTATGTGGGGCCAAGTCACCTCACCGTCCCAACGGACTGACTATCTTCAAACGCGCCAGATACGCTTGCGCGGCCTGATGATTTCCGGCGTCTTTCTCCATCTGCCACAAGGCGCGCAATACTTCGGCGTGATCGGGGCGAATCTGCAGGATGGTGCGCAGGGCGCTGCGTTTGTCGATGCCGCGCTCTATGGCTTGAGGTAAGGTAGCGAGCATGTTGTCGGCAAGGTCAAAGCCAATCCAGCGGTCGCGCGGATTGGCTTCATAGGCCAGACGCATGAGCCGCTGCGGCTGGCCGCTGTCATCACCACTCAGCGCCATTACCCAGCTCCGCACCGCCAGAAAAGACGCAACATAACTGCGTTCAAAGTCCGGCAGCGCCGCAGCGGGCACATGCAAAGCGGCAGCGGCCTGTGGCAAGCTGGGGCGGCGCTCCAACAGGGTAATGAGCAAATTCCCCAGATTAAGCGTATCGCGACCACCACTGTGCTGAGCGCCAGCCTTTGCCGCCGTAGGCACCGCCATGGTATCAGGCACAGCGGCAGCATAACGTGCGCGTGGCAGGCGGTATTCGATCTGCGGCGCCCATTCATCCTGCACAGGCCCTGCGCTTTGAGGAATGTCGCCCCAGTAACGCCCCAGCCATGTCCAGGCACCTTCACCACCCGTTGCCGCCATTTGCTCAGCGGGCGCGAGGCGATTCAGATTAGCGAGTACCGCAGGCGCGCCTTGCAAGGTATTACGCGGCCCCACCAGGGCGAGACGAAAGCCATCCATAAACACCACGGCATTGGGGAAGACGCGGCGGAAACTGCGCAGGATAATATCGAGCGAACCGGCATCAAACTGATTCAGCGCCAGCCACTGCACAAACACGCCCTGCCCAGTCAGGCGTGCCCGCGCACGCTGGAACTGCTGCACCGACAACAAGGCGCTGTGCCCGACCAGATCGGGATGAAACAGGTCGCCGATGATGACATCATAATACGCGGTATCATTGCGCAGGAAGCGCCGCGCATCGTCACGCACTACGCGTAGTTGTTGCATAACGTTATGATTCACTGGCGCGAACCAGTCACTGGCGGCGGTGATGGCGCCTTGCGAAAGCTCTACGCCGGTGCGTGCCAGCGGTGAAAAAGGCAGTGATCCTGCCGCAGAAATGCCCGTACCCAGCCCGAGAAATAATACCGAGCGCGGCGCAGCATGCAGCAACAGCGGCAAGCGCGCCTGATTTTGCTGCGCCTCTACCGCCGTCGGATCAGATGAGGCATCCATACGCTGCAAATCGGCCAACAGCAGGCGCTGACCGTCCGGCCGCTCGACAACATGGGTAATCGAGATGGCATCTTCGTGCAGATAAACATCCTGGCTACCGGCCTGCGCAACGGGCAGTAATGTGCGCACCGGCGGCAACTCATAAAGTCGCCCTTGCCAGACCAGCACCCCGAGCAGGGCCATCGCCCCCCATGATGCGCGCCCCACCAGGGTTTTAGGCGCCCAGGCCATACCCCGAGCAGGCCACTTGCGGCATCCTGCCTCCCGCGACACTAGTGCTCCCATGCACGTCGCAGGGATGCACAGGAGCCGCCCACAGACAAATAACAGCGCCGCAGCAAGGCACAGCGTCGCCGGAGTGCCCAGCCAGGGGATCAAGACAAATCCCGCCGCCATCGCCCCCAAGGCGGCTCCCAGCGAATTTATGCCGTATAGCCAAGGTGCGACAGCAGGGTGCCCGCCCAGACGTGCCGTTAAAAGTGGTAACCACGCACCCAGCACCAGGGTCACAGGCAACGTCAACGCCGCCACTGCTAAACCTTGCTGCCACAACGCGCCTGCCAGCGAGGTAAAGCGCGCCTGTTCCACCCATTCGGCCAGCCACGGCAGACAGGCCAATCCCAGCACACTCATGCCCCCCGCCAACACCGGCAAAATGGCAAACCAAACCGTGGCCACGCCCGTCCGCTTGCCGGGACGCACCACCAAACTGCCCACGCCGATGCCCACCAAAAACACCGCCAGCAACACCGCCAGCACATATTCGGTGCGCAATAAAATCATGCCGAACAGCCGCGTCCACCCCACTTGCAGCATCAACGCCGCCGCCCCCACGCCGCCATACGCCAGCAGCGACAACACCGGGATCGGCAGCGGCAGGGCGGCGGCGGCATCAACAGGTTCAGTTACAGGCGTCTGTCGGGGGTGACGCAAGCGCAACGACAGCAAAAACGCCGTGGCCGCCACGCACAGGCTAATCCCCGCCACCACATAAGTCGCTTTGGACCACCCCAGCACCGGCAGCAGTAGCAACGGCAATAATGCCCCCAGCGCACCCCCCAGCGCATTCAGGCCGTACATGCGCGCCAGCGGCGACCTCGGTGACGCCACACCACTCTCCAGCGCCTTCAGCATCAACGGAAAACTGGCACCCAATGCCAGCGCGGGAATAAACAGCAACAGCAGTGCTACTCCCCCTTGCAGGGCATACCAGGCCGTAAGACTGGCCTGCGCACCCCCGCCGCCCAACGCGCCATCCACCGTCTGCTGTAACCAGGGAATCCCCAGCGCATATAGCCCCACGCCACACTCCAGCGCCGCAAAAATCAGCAGCGGTGACAACGACCGTCGCGCCCAGCGTGCGCCCAGCAAACTCCCCCCACCCAGCCCACCCATGAAAGCGGCGACGGCAATCACCACACCAAAGATGCTGACACCAAATTGCAGGCTCAACATGCGCGCCCACAGCACCTCATAGGCCAGACCTGTCATTCCAGAAATAAAGTAAATGACGAGCAACAGCCACGTCCAGCGGCCGACGCCGTGCGACGGCTGGGTATCCAGCAGTGGGGTAACGCTCAGCGGAGGGTCGAGCGGCAAATTAGAAGGCATCGCACACGGGATAGGAAGGGATGGTCAGACGTTCAGATTTACGCCCTGCGCAAACACCCCTAATTGAAAGGAAAAAACCACACAATAGCGGTTACTGCATGCGCCGTTGCCAAAAAGACGGTGCCACCCGCGCAAATCATATGCGGCACAAACACCTGTTTGCCAAACACCGCCATGGCAATACCAAAGCCCGCTGTGGCAAAAATCAAGAGCAGCAAGGTAATGCCCATGAAAAACAGAATCTGGTGTTTTTGCTTGGTCTCAATCAGGACATGCTCACTGACAACAT
>JANOOA010000233.1:0-8054 GCA_031421115.1 Gammaproteobacteria bacterium
GTCCAAATAAGTGTCAAAATAAGGGTGTGGCTGTCACACAAAAGCCCGTCAGGATACCTATTTTCAGGGGGGGCTGTCAATAAAAACCGGATGATTTGCTACGTCGGGTGGTTTTGTGGGGTAATATCAGGCCACTGATGCGGGAGGGGCGCAACGAAACACCGATTAACGGGCGGTTGCGCTATCGCGATCAATCCATGTTACATTAAATTTAATATAATTCAATTATTTATACTATAGGTCACCTCTAACTAAATTCAACAACCGTCATTCCCTGTCACCCTCACGAAAGCGAGGGGGAAGGCGTGGATACAGAAGTTATTGATTTATAATCAGTTTCAGAATACTGGATTCCCGCCTTCCCGGGAATGACGAATTTTTAGAGGTGCCCTATAAGCATTAGAAACATGCAAGGGACATACATGGCCGCCTACGCCATTGGCGACATACAAGGCTGTTTTGATGAGCTGCTGAAGCTGCTGACCCAGCTCCAGTTTGAGCCGGGCCGCGATCAGGTGTGGTTTGTCGGTGATCTGGTGAATCGCGGCCCGCAATCACTGCAGGTGCTGCGTTACGTACGCAGCCTGGGGGAAAGCGCAGTGACGGTGCTGGGCAACCATGACATTCACCTGCTGGCGGTCGCGGGCGGGCACACCGCTGCGCGCCGTAATGATACCTTTCGCGATGTGCTGAATGCGCCTGACCACGACGAATTGCTGGACTGGCTGCGCCACCAGCCGCTGCTGCATCATGACAATGATTTGGGCATGACGATGATCCACGCCGGTCTGCCGCCACAATGGGATCTCGCCACCGCACGCGCCTGTGCCGCCGAGGTGGAAAACGCGCTACGCGGAACGCATTATCACGATTATCTTGCGGCAATTTACGGTAACGGGCCAGCACAGTGGTCAGACACCCTCACGGGCAGCGAACGCTGGCGCTTTATCACCAACTGCTTCACCCGCCTGCGCTATTGCGATGCGCAGGGGCGGCTGGCACTCAAGGATAAAGGCGCCCCCGGCACACAAACCGCCGGGTATATACCGTGGTTCGCCGTGCCGGGTCGCGCCAGTGCCGGTATGGAGATTGTGTTTGGTCATTGGTCTACATTGGACGCGTGCGACACGCCCGGCGTGCATCACCTCGACACTGGCTGTGTGTGGGGTGGGGCATTGACGGCGCTGCGGCTGGATGGCGAACGCCGTGAACGCATCAGCATTCCTTGTCCGGGCGCGTGTGAGCCGGGAGATGCGTAATTCTAAAAACGGCGATTGCGCGCGCCGTCACTCCATGAACATGTTGTCATTTCGACCGTAGGGAGAAATCTCATACAGAGAATCAATGATCATCATGGCGTTAAAAGATTTCTCGCTTTGCTCGAAATGACAGCATGCTCGCATCTGCCTATCCGGCGCGGCGGTTACAAAAACGGCAGCCTGGCGATTGATGCCGTGGTGCTGAAGCAGTTTGTAACACGGGGATTTGATGAGGGTCTGGTAGGCCGTCTGAGCGTGACCTGGAGCATCTAAGCAGCGATTACTTTCCCACTCTTCTTTTTTGGAGGGTGAGAAAGCTCCTTCACCGTTAAATTCTTACGCCGACAGCGCGTAGGCGCCGGTTCGGTATGCACTTCGCCACCGTTTCCAATACCTTGCTCATGTCCTGCATCTGCGGACGTTGTTCGCGCTTGGGCGCTCGTGGTAAGTTGCGGATATTTGTGTGAAGCGGATTGGGAACCTATCGGACTTAGAGAATCCACCCGTCCGCGTTCAGATATGATTATAATCGCACCCACATGCAAGCTTACATACAACCGTTACTTGATTGGGTAGCCCTTAACCAGACGTGGGCGGGGCTTGCCGTTTTTGCGCTCTCGGTTGCCGAATCGCTGCTGATTGTCGGGCTGTTTATCCCGGGCACGATTGTCATGTTCGGGGTGGGTGCGCTGGTGGCTACCGGGGTGCTGAATCTGTGGGAGACGCTGGGCTGGGCGGCGCTGGGCGCGGTGGTCGGTGATGGCATCAGCTTCTGGATTGGTCATTACTATAAAGATCGGCTGCGGGGTATGTGGCCGTTGAGGTGCTTTCCGGGACTGATGAGTCGGGGCGAGGGGTTTTTCCTCAAGCACGGCGGCAAAAGCGTGCTGTTCGGGCGTTTCGTCGGCCCGGTGCGACCGGTGATTCCGACGATCGCGGGGATGATGGGCATGTCGCCGGCGCGTTTTACGGTGGTAAATGTGGTTTCGGCCTTGATCTGGGCGCCTGCCTATATCCTGCCCGGCGTGGTGTTTGGTGCGTCTATGGGGCTGGCCTCCGAGGTGGCGTCGCGTCTGGCGATCTGGGTAGTGGGGCTGGTAGCGGTGCTGTGGCTTACGGTGTGGGGTGTGCGGCGCTTGTACATGGTGCTGCAACCGCGTGCCAGCGCCATGCTGGTGCGATCGGTGGCGTGGGGACACAAACACCCGGTGCTGGGCAATATTACGGCGGCGGTACTCGATCCTGATCATCCGGAGCTGAAAGGGCTGTTTACCCTGGCCGGTGTTTTGCTGCTGGCTTCGGCGGCGTTTGTGTGGACACTTACGCATGTGCTGGCGAGTGTCGTTAACGACAATCCGCTGGCGTATATTGATAGCTCTGTCGCACATTTGATGCAGAGCCTGCGCACGCCGTGGGCAGATCAGCTAATGGTGCTGCTGTCCGGCCTCGGCGATACGATCGTGGTGGGATCGCTGACCGTGGCGATATTGGCGTGGCTGGCGTGGCGGCGCTGCTGGTTTGCCGCAGTGCATTGGCTGGTGGCGGTCGGCTTGGGTGCGTTATTTCCACTGATTTTACAGATAATTTTTAATGTCCCCCGACCTGAGGCTATTTATAGCACGCTCATCACACTGGGCTTCCCTAGTGGCGCGATCACTGTCAACATGGCGATGTATGGCTTTCTTTCAGTGCTGGTGGCGCGTGAATTGCCGGGGCCGCAGCGCTGGTTGTCGTATGCGGCGGCCGGGTTGCTGGTCGCGGCTATTGCGCTGTCTCATCTGTATCTGGGGATCGGCTCGTTATCCGACACCGTGGGCGGGCTAACGCTGGGGTTGGCATGGACGGCGTTAGTCGGCATCGCCTATGTCCGGCATGCGCCGCACATGGATGTGCAAGAGCGGCCTTCACCTAATATGACAGGTATGGCAGGTATGCTGGGCAAATTGCCTGATATGCCAAGCAAACTGCGCCCCGCTAACACGGGTAAACTGCGCTTCGATAACACGGGCAAACTGCCCGTGACAGGCACCGTCGGCGTGGTGGTTGCCGTGTTGCTGCTGAGCGGTGGCTGGCATCTCAGCGGCCAGTATGAAGAAGATTTACAGCGCTACGCACCGCGCTATGTGGTGCGCATGCTTGATCATAATGACTGGTGGGCACAGCAATGGCAGAGCTTGCCATCGCACCGCATCGACTTTGAGGGACAGCTTGAACAGCCCTTGACCGTGCAGTGGGCGGGTAGCCTGCCAATATTGCGCGCCCATTTGCAGGCTCAAGGCTGGCATGCCCCTGCGGCATTGAATGTGGCGGGGGTGTTGAGCTGGTTAATGCCTACGCCGACATTGACCAAGCTGCCGATTTTGCCGCAGGTGCATGATGGCCGCCAGGAAGCGTTAGTGCTGGTGCATGAAGAGGCTGTGATTGACTCGCGCCCCGGCGCTGCGACGGACCGCTATCTGGTGCTGCGCTTGTGGCCCTCTGATGCGAAACTGCGCACGTCCGAACAGAATTTATGGGTGGGAAACATTACCTGGGTGTACATGAAACACCCCCTGCCGTTGTTTACCGTGCCCTTGGGTGATGATGTGTTTAATGGCCCACAGCATGGCTTTCAGCCATTCCTGAAGGGGCTCGCCTGGCGTACAGTGCAGCGTCCTGTGGTGCCCAGCAGTCGGTGGGATGGCAGCGTCGTGCTCATGACATCCGCCGCACAGGGAAGCGCGCCAGCGGCCCGCGCGCAGACAACGCAAGGAGACGCCCTGCCGGAAGCCGAAAGTTCACCGCAAAGGGAGATAAATCGGCAGGAAGTGCCGTGAAAAACCAGCGATTGAGTGCGCGCGTAGCGTTTGCCTGGGCCGGACTACGTGCCGCCTGGCACGGCGAACGCAGCTTTCGCGCCCAAGGCATCATGGCGTTGATGGCGAGCGGGGTGATGGGCGTGCTGCAACCCGCGCTGATCTGGTGGGCGCTGGTGGGTATGATGATCGCGCTGGTATTGGCGGCAGAGCTGATTAACACCGCGCTGGAGCATTTAGTCGATCATCTGCACCCGGAACAGCATCCCCGCATAAAAATAGTTAAAGATTGTGCCGCCGCAGCCGTATTACTACTAAGCCTGGGCGCCGCCTGGGTAGGGATGCTTATGGTATTTTCAACCCTGGATAATTAGTCGGCCAAAACGCAGTTGCGGAGCAGGTTGCATGGATCATCAGGAAACAGCAAAAGAACTCGGGGTGCGTATTGATGGCATGGGCGATCTGCCCGTGTTCAGCGCCAGCGTTAATCGCATCCGTAAAATCAGCTCTGATCCGGAAAGTGACTCCATGGATCTGGCCAAGGAGGTGATGAAAGACCTGGGCCTCAGTGTCAAATTATTGCGGCTGGCCAACTCTTCTTATTACAATCGCGGCTTGGGCAAAATCAGCTCGGTGTCGCGTGCAGTGGTGTTGTTAGGTTTTAACACCGTAAAAAATCTCGGATTCACACTTAAATTCATTGAAAGTTTCAAGGCGCAGCATCCAGGCGTTGACATGGAAAAAATGTTGGCGCGCTCTTATCTTGCCGCAGGTTTTGTGCGTGATATAGCACTGAAAGCAGGCGTTAAAGACCCCGAAGAAAGTTATATCTGTGCCTTATTGCATAATCTTGGCGAGACGGTGTGTGGTTATTTTATGCCGGAAAAATTTCTGGAACTACAAAAAATTCATCAAGAGCAGGAGATGTCAGCACAGGATGCCGAACGTGCCGTGCTGGGCGTTACCCTGGTTGAGATCGGCAAGCAATTAACATCGCAGTGGGAGTTTCCCGCCTCCGTGGTTAAGTCCATGGATATATATACCCCGCGCATAGATGCCCCGCTGTGTAATAGCCTGCAATTAAATGGGGCGCTCGCTTCGCTGGCAACCCAAGTGCTGGAATTATTATATCTGGATCAAAAACGGTCAGGTAAAAGCTTTCAGCAATTGTTAGGTGATATTTCCCGGGCGGCAGGGCTTAAGATCGAGGCCATAGAAGCCAGCTTATCTGACTCATTTAAAATGTCGTGTGATCTGGCGCGTGAATACGGCATCAGCGGCAAAGCATTGCAACCCATCATGCAGGAAGGTGATGATGAGGTGCGTGAAAAAACTGCGCGCTTGTTCTCCTATTACGTGGCACATCATGTGGTGCCGCCATCTACTATAGTGACTGCGGCAGCCGTTGCATCACGCGCGCCTCAAGCCGAGTTAGATATTGATAGCGGTGCTACCCTCATTGCTACCAAAGAAACCGGGGAAGTAAGTGCCGCCATCCGCCATAGCGGTGACCCGATGCGCCAACTGGAAATTCTCCAGGAAATTACCACACTAATGGCTGGCTCAGCCACCATTACCAGCGTTTTCCTCAAGGTGCTTGAGGGCATCTATCAAGGCGTTGGCTTTGAACGCGTCGTATTATGCCTGGTGAATCGTGACCGAGCCTCTTACACCGGCAGAATCGCGCTGGGAAATGATGCTCCACACCTGAAAGAGTATTTTACATTTGCTATTAATCCACAGCGTGATCTGTTTTCCAGGCTCATCATGGAAGGGGGTGATGTATGTGTCGAAAATTGCCAGGAGTCCCCCTGGCGCGATTTAATGCGTGAAGATTTTGTGCGGCAAGTTAAGGCCACCACGTTTATGATTTCAGCGCTACGCCATCAAAACAAACCAATCGGCGCTATATATGCCGACAAGGCTGGCACTGCTGCGCGATTTTCGCCGGAAGAGCGGCGTGGATTTTTGCAGTTTATTGCGCAGGCGCGTTTTGCACTGCAGGTGGGGAAGTGAGGGGCATCGCCCATGTTAAATAACAAATATAGCGCGCACATTCATGCTGACATAACAGATGTGGTGCGCGCCGCTGCACAGGAGTGGGTAGCGTTAGCTGCACAAGCCATTGCCGCGCGCGGCGATTTTCATGTGGCGTTGTCGGGCGGCACCACCCCACGTGCTTTATACCAATGCCTGGCGTCCGCCGAATTTTCCGGCGCTTGTGACTGGCAGCATGTGCATATATGGTTTGGTGATGAGCGCACCGTGCCGCCACAGCATCCTGACAGCAATTATCACATGGCGCATGAGGCTTTGCTGCGCCATGTGCCGGTGCCCCTGATTCATATTCATCGCATACAGGGTGAGCTGAGCGATGCGCATCAAGCAGCGCGCGCCTATCAGGCGCAAATGGTAGCGCATATGCCCTTGGCGGTTCTTGCGCATCCCTGCGCCCACCGCACTTGGGCATCCTGCCTGGCGTCAAATACACCAAACAACCCAGCCATTCCTCAATTTGATTTGATGTTGCTGGGGCTGGGGCCGGATGGCCATGTTGCATCGCTGTTTCCCGACACGCCGATACTGTCTGAACGTGCGCGGTGGGTGGCCGCGGTATTTGTCGAAAAACTAAACGCCTGGCGCATCAGCCTGACGCTGCCTGTTATAGAAAATGCAAGACGCATTATGCTATTGGCGACGGGTACTGGTAAGGCTGAAATTGTTGGCGAAATATTTTCCTCTCGACCAAAAAACGTCGCTCGCTACCCGGTAGGAATGATTGATCCAGATGTTGCTATAGACTGGTATCTTGACACCGCCGCCGCGAAATATATTAAGGATAAGGATCGGTCATGAAAGTATTCGCAGGTGATATCGGCGGCACAAAAACCTTATTGCAAATTGCAGATGTGACAGATGATCATTATCAGGTTATTTATGAGCAGCGTTTCGAGAGTCAGCATTATGATGATTTTCTGTCAATGGCGCAAAACTTTCTTGCCTCGGCACCGCGTAACGCTGTAGCGGTGATTGAAGATGCCTGTGTCGCCGTAGCCGGGCCCGTGGAATCAACCAAAACGGGCCAGCGCGCCCAGGTAACAAATTTACCCTGGCATATTGAAGCGCGATCATTGGCCGCCACGCTGCACTTGCCGCGCCTGTTATTGATCAACGATTTTCAGGCGATTGGTCACGCGGTTGATGCGCTGGGCAGTGAGGATCTTGTGGTGTTGCAGACCGGCCAGTGCCAGCCCCGTGCGCCGCGTATCATTATTGGTGCTGGCACGGGGCTTGGCGTTGCGCAAATGATCTGGCAAGCAGGGCGTTATCATATTATTCCCTCGGAAGGTGGGCACGCTGATTTTGCCCCCGCCGATGAAACACAAATGGCTCTGTTGCGTTACATGCAAAACAGCTTCCCGCCGTGCAGGGAAGCACAATGCCGGGAGCCACCGCATGTGTCATATGATCGCATTCTGTGCGGTGCTGGATTAATAGAGATTTACAAATTTCTGCAAACACAAACCAGCGGTACGGGATCGGCATCGGCGGTGGCATATGACGCAGCCGCAATCTCGGCCGCTGCCGGCACCGATCCGGTGGCGCGCGCGGCGCTGGATTTGTTTGTTTCCATTTACGGCGCGCAGGCTGGCAATCTGGCGTTATTTAATCTGGCTTACGGTGGGGTGTATGTGGCGGGCGGCATCGCCCCCAAAATTCTGCCCTATATTGAAGCGGGTGGGTTTATGCAGGCGTTTTCTAATAAAGGCCGCATGGCAGGGTTGATGGCCGCCATGCCCGTGTCTGTTATTACCCATGCCAAAGTGGGCGTGATGGGCGCCGCACGGGCGGCTGCCGGGATGTAGATAGATATGGTAAAATACACTAAACGTATTCCGAGCCTCCTGGGCTGGGTAAAGAGGCTCTTAATGTAATGATCATCATTGCAGAGATGTGTTGATCGACTATGGCTAAAACCTTTTACGATATTTTTGAAGTT